>CAMWUK010000013.1 GCA_947177415.1 uncultured Clostridiaceae bacterium | reverse complement strand
AGTGAAAACTTACTTTTTCTTATAAACATACAATAAATGCGTATTTCTATCTGAATAGTTACAGTAAAGTTTCGGTTTCTGGACATACTATTCATATTCTGTGGGGATGAGGAAGAGTAATAAAAAAATGTATTGAGTATTATAGCTTGTATTTTTGAGACAGATAGAAGAAAGAGAGGAAAATGGGATTGAAAAGAAGAATAACAGAAAATAGATTAAAGGAATATGAAGAGTTTTTATATGAAGAAGAAAAATCTCCTGCCACAATAAAAAAATATATTGGTGATATTCACAAACTGATGGAGTACGCAAAGGATGGGGAAATCACCAAAAAATTGATGAGAGAGTATAAACAGTATCTTATGGAAGTAAAACAATATAAAGAGAGGAGTATTAATTCTTTTCTGGTTGCTGCCAACAATTTTCTGCAATTTGTGGGATGGAAAGATGCAGTTGTAAAGCTAAATAAAATACAAAATGATGTATTCTGTCCGGAAAATAAATGCTTAACAAAAGAAGAGTATATAAAATTGGTAAAAACCGCACAGGAACAGGGGAAAAAGCAGCTTGCCATGATATTACAGACTATTGCAGCTACTGGAATCAGGATTAGTGATGAACACGTTATAATAAGACTAAAGTTAGACGAACCCAGTAAATATGCGGGTTTGAGCTGATTTAGTCCTTTCTCAAAGTTGCAATGAAACAGGCAATGGTTGAAAAGGCAGCGCTGTTTTATCATATCATTTGTTCAATTATACCTACACATTTTGGATTGCATTTTGTGATTTCTTTGTGTGGGTGCAGGAGGTGTTATAAACAATAAAATAAATTTGGTATCTTAAAATTTTGGTAAGGACTAAATTTGCCACATGGGAAAGCGATTTCCTATGGCTGATTTAGTCCTTTTGTTTTTGAAAATATAATTATCAGGCAACAAAAGTGATATATGCATCAAACATAAATGATTAGAAAAAAGGAGGCAGTGAAGTATGGATAAAAATACAATAGTAATCGGGATAGATCACGGATGGGCAAATATGAAAACAGTCAGCCATCTGTTTACATCAGGGGTGAAAGAGATTACCACAGAACCGGCATTATATGAGGATGTGCTGGAATGGGAGGGAAAATTTTATAAGATTGGAGGTAAGCGGTTGGATGTAAAGAAGGATAAGGTGCAGGATGATAACTATTATCTGCTGACACTGGCGGCATTGGCAAAGGAACTGGAGAAAAGGCACCAGAGAAATGCAAGGGTTCTTCTGGCGGCAGGGCTTCCCCTTACCCGATTTGGAGAAGAAAAGGACAGCTTTATCCGGTACCTGCTGCGGGATCAGGAAATCACATTCCGCTACAATAAGATAAAGTACCATGTTGTGGTGGAGCGTGTTTCTGTTTATCCGCAATGTTATGCAGCGGTGGCAGACAGGATGCAGAAGTTTGACAATAAGGTGCTGGTAGTGGATATCGGGAGCTGGACGGTGGACATTATGCCAATCATCAACTATAAGCCGGATGAATCTGTCTGTGTGACAAAGCCGAGTGGATTTATTACCTGTATCCAGCAGATCAACAAGGAGTGTGTCAGACAGATTGGAGCGGAGGTTGACGAGTACGATATCCAGAAGTTATTGGCTTCCGGTGGAAATGACCTTCCGGATGCATACCGGAAAATCATGGAAAAGGAAATCCGGGCTTATTGCCAGCAGGTGTACCATCATATCCGTGAACTTGGCTACAACATGGATTTAACCCCGGTTATCTTTGCAGGTGGCGGTGCAGGAGTAATGAAGCAGTATGGAGGGCTGTCACAGAAAAATATCACCTATGTGGAGGATATCTGTGCGAATGCAAAGGGATATGAAATGCTTGGGAACGCTTACTTAAAGGCTGTTCTGCAAAGGCGGGCAGGATAACAGGGGGTGTATGGTATGCCGGTAGATAAGGATATGTGCAGGACTGTGACAGTACGGTTCAGTCTTTTGAATCAGAACCATGTAAGGCTTTTGGAGCAGATGGAGCAGGAGTGCAGGGCAGGAAGCAATCCGCTTTCCAAAAACAAACTGATTATACGGTGCATTGAGGAACATTATGCAATGCTTGCCAGCAGGAAGTCAGATGAAACACTGGAGGAAAGGCTGAAATCGTATGTGGACGGAGAGGTACAGAAAATAAAACAGGAAATAGGAAAGGAAATCTATAAGGATGTATTCTGTATGTTTACCAGTGGTCTGGCGGTAGCAGGAAACCAGTGGAAGCCTGCTGCATCAGAAATAACGGCAGAAAAGCCGGAAGAACAGACGGGGCATACAGATACCAGAGAAGTTGATTTATCTGAAAATGCAGACATTATGGATGACATTATGAAATGGAGTTAGGAGGGAAGGATATGGCAGGACGTTTTGTTATGGGATTGCTGTTTTTTATCAGCAGGCTGCTCAAATGGTCATTATATCTGATATTGCAGTTGGTTAAGCTGGCACTGGAGGCATTGAAAATCGTCCTGCTTCTTACCTGTAGCGTACTAAAAATATTTCTGCTGGTGTTTCATGGAGTCAGGTGTAAATAAAAAATACACAAAAAGTTTGAAAAAAGAAATTCTTTGTGATAAAATCAGTACAAGGCAGGTGAATAAGGTTGAAAGAAAACTTTCAACATGGTAAGTTTTTGTGCACACGCCCAAACTTGTGTTATGTGCAAATGGAGGAAAAAATGAAATATTATGAAAAAATGCTGGAGCTTGGATGCTTTAATAAAAGTAAAGTGATGGAGCTGACAGGTTCTGAGGCGGCTGCAAAATCGCTTCTTTATGATTATCAAAAAAAAGGGTATATTGAAAAAGTAAAAAGGGACTTATACGCAGTAATTAGCCTGGAGACGAAGCAGCCTGTATTGTCAAGATACCAGATAGGAAGCCGGCTGTTTCCGGATGCAGTCATAACCCATCATAGTGCGTTTGAGACATTTGGTTATGCGAATCAGGTGTTTTACGAAGTTTATGTGGCAACAGATTCCAGATTCAGAGACTTTGAATACGATGGAATATGGTACCACCGCATGGAGAGAAATGCACATATGGACATCGTAACAAATGGAAAGCTGCGGGTAACCGGAATAGAGCAGACCATTGTTGACAGTATAAAAGATTTTAACAAAATAGCAGGACTGGAAGAAGTGATACGGTGTATCATGCTTATTCCAAGTGTAAGAGGAGAAAAAATACTGGAAGCATTGTCTGCCTATGATAATAAATTCCTGTATCAGAAATGTGGATATATCTTGGAACAGTTACAGGATGAACTGGGACTGGGTAATGAATTTTTTGAACATTTGGTCAGATATACTGCTGATGGAAAACGGTATCTGATAAAAGAAAACGGAAAAAATGTATGGAATCCAAAGTGGAAATTATATGTTCCGGCAGATTTTATGCATTTGGTTGACAAGGGAGGTAATTATGATGCAGTTTGACAGAATGTCACTGGGAAAACAGGCAAAGGAGCTGGGATTTGTAAGAGATACCTTTGAAAAAGTATGCAGACTTGCAGATGTATTGAAATTTTTTGAGGGCGATGATATGCTTTCAGAATATCTGGCATTAAAGGGCGGTACTGCCATTAATCTCACCATATTGGATTTACCGAGACTGTCTGTTGATATAGATTTGGATTTCAGGGAAAATATATCACGGGAAGAAATGCTTGAGGTGAGGGAAGTGCTGGGCAGCCGTATTAGCAAATATATGGAGGCAAACGGATACCGCCTGAGTCCGAAATCAAAGAATCATCATGCATTGGATTCCTTTGTTTATGAGTATCAGAATGCAGGAGGGATGAAAGATAACCTGAAAATAGAAATCAACTATATGCTCAGGTGTCATGTGCTTCCTGTGGTCAGAAGAAAGGTATACCTTCCATGGATGACAGATGAACTTACCATATTGTCTGTTGATCCGGTTGAGATATTTGGTGCAAAGATTGTAGCATTGTTATCAAGAACGGCAGCCAGGGATTTATATGATGTGCATAACATGATTATACATAATCTGTTTGATGGACCGGAACTGGATATGCTTAGAAAATGTGTAGTATTCTATAGTGCAATCGGAGGTGGGCATCCACCGGAGGAATTTGCCTTGGAAAATGTTGAAAGGGTAAGCAGACGCAGTATTACGACAGATTTGTATCCGGTTCTCAGGCATGGGGAGAGATTTGAACTGGCGGCAGTCCAGAATGAGATAAGAAAGTATCTTTCGGGATTCTTAATTCCAACCGGAGATGAACGGATTTTTTGGAATGCATTCGGGAAAGGAATATATCAGCCCCAATTTGTATTTGATGGAGCTGAGCTGCAAAGGATCAGGGAACATCCGATGGCATTGTGGAAGTGCCGCAACAAAGAACAGGATATCCGGACGGAGCCCGTTATAGGAAAAGTTCGATAAACCATTTCAAGGGACAGTGGCTGCAAAGATAGAAAATATCGGAATCGGAACAAATCACTATGAACTATATGAAAGAAGGTGGATAAGATGGATATGGAAAAAAGAGAGAAAGTGGAACAGAGAGGAAAAGCAAGGTTGATGAGTTATTTCCGGGAGATGAAGTGGAATAAGCATATCCGGACAGTTACAACAAAATAAGGGAAGTCAGGGTAAGCGGTACCCGGCTTATGGGTAAAGAGGTATGCCAGTCAGGTATGCCTTTTTTTCTTGCAAAAAAGCCGGGAAGATATCCATTTTCCGGCTTGGTGCATGGGAGGGAATGATATCGCATGGTAATGGAGAATAGCAGGAAAGTGAGGATATATATGAGTAGAAAAAGATTAAAACGGATGGCTGCCATGATGATGGCGGTGGTTCTGACAGTTTGTGCAGCTACATCGGCAGGCTCTTTTGCGTTTGCTTCAGGTGCAGATGCACAGAGTAAAGCAGCAGAGGAAGCTGTTACAGAGGAAAGCAGGGAGCCTGAGCCGGAGCCAGGCGAGGCAGAGGTGCCGGATTTAGCAGAAGGCGAGATGCCGGAGCTGACAACGGATAATCCGGTTACTTTCCGGCTGACATCAGAATCTGTCATGATGGCAGCTTCTCTTAAGACTACCGCAGCAGGGGCATCATCCAGCAAGGATTCCATGAAGGTATCCAATAATGGATATGCCAAATATTGCGGGCACAGCATCGGGGTAAAGTATATCTCGGAATCCGGGGATTATTACCACCATCTGGTGTACTGTCTGGATATGAATAAGAATACTACCAGTGGTACGGTTTCTTCTTCCAGCAGCACAAGCAAAATCAAGCCAACGGTTACCTACTGTCTGGTAAACGGGGCAAGAAAGCTGAATGGGACATGCCATAACAGCAAATATTCTTCCGGCAGTGCCACGCAGGACTATTTTATTACCAGTGCTGCTATCCATGTGTTAAATGGAGAAGTCGGGCTGTCCTATTATAATAATGGAAGCAACACCTATAAAAAGATTGCTTCCATGGTGGAAGATGCAAAGAAGCATGGGGATGATTATGCAGACAACGGTCTTACCAAATCAGTAACCTATTCCATCTCTCCAAAGAAAAGTGAGTGGAAGGATATGGGTGATGGTCTGTACCGGAGTGCAGATAAGTTTGTCCGTACCAAAACAGGTGCAATCACAGATGTGAAATACACGATTACAGGTGCACCGGCAGGACTGACCGTGGGGGAGATTAAGACGGATTCCAGCGACATAGAGGATGAAAATGATTTGAAGAAGTATGACATCTGTGTAGCACAGACAGATGCCAGCAAAGAATCTTCCAACTTTTATCTGTTCTGCAATGAGGAGGCAATGAAAAAGATTCAGGAACAGAAGGCTACCATCAAGGTAACAGGAAAAGCCTATGCGGATGAGAAAGGTGGAAGGAAGTGGACACCTACGGTGGTTTCCCAGCAGAAAATCACTTTTCTGGAGGAATTTAATGTAAAATCGGATGAAGCAACGGTAAAGGTCACAAGCGAATACAAACTGGGGAAGTTTGAACTGCTAAAGACAGATAAGTTTACTAATGGACCAGTAGAGAATGCGAAGTATTATCTGTATGAGGATCAGGATTGCGATGAGCTGTTCTGCAAACTGTCAGCAACAAATGGAAAGGGGCTGGCAGCTACAGATGTTGAGGTGCTGACACAGGATACCTATTATCTGAAAGAGGTGCTTGAGCCGGACGGCTACCAGAAAGATGAAACGGTTTACCCCATTGGTCTGGAATATTTTACCCTGTATGATGGAAACGGGAAAGTGATACAGCAGGGAAAGCAGATGCCGGTAAAGGAGACACCGGATAAAGTTGGTGTGCTTGTCCATAAGACGGATTATGGTTCCGGCAACATTGTAGCAGGTGCCGGATTTGCTGTATTCAAAGATGCAGGCTGTACGCAGAGAGTTTTGACAGAGGGCAGTTCCGGGGCAGAGGTTCCTATTTTTTACTATGATGAAGATTTAGACATGGCGGCTTCCGAAAAGTTTGTGAAGGAGCAGGAAACCTATTATGTGAAGGAAGTTGTGATACCGGACGGTTACCGGGACGATGGAACGGTTTACAATGTTTCCCCGGTTTATGGTGCATTTGAGAAAGTGGATGCCACAAATACCCCAATCCGCTGTGATGTATCTGCAACAAAAGAAGATAAGGAAACCGGTCCCAACAAAGACGGAGATGCGAAACTGTCAGGAGCTTTGTATGGGCTGTATGCGGCAGAGGAAATCAAATATCCGGATGGAAGGGCGGTTGTCACCTATGCAGGAACAGACAACATCACCTCCACAAAAGGAGCGGATTTTGTCAGCACAGGAAACCCAGCAAACAAAGATGCCCTGCTTGCAACGGTAAGGACAGATGCAGAGTATTCCTTTGCCTTTGGAAACCTTTATTATGGCAATTACTATATTAAGGAAATCGAAGCCAGTGAGGGGTATCTGCTGGATGAAACCGCCTATCCAGTAAACTTTAAGGAAGCAGAAAATACCCATCAGGATATTTCCCTTGACTGCAAGGTGGTAGAAACCGTAAAGAAACAGCCTTTTGAGATTATCAAGGTATCAACGGATGGGGATAACAATGAAACGGAGAAGATTGCCGGGGCAGAGTTTACCGTAAAGCTCAAGTCGGATATTGCAGTGGACGGATGGGATGCTGCTAAAACTTATGATGTATTTACTACAGATGAAAAAGGATATGCAAGGTCAAAGGAGCTGCCATATGGAACTTATCTTGTCAAAGAGACAAAGGTGCCGTCGGAGCTTTACAAGACGGATGATTTTGAAGTCGTGGTTACAGAGGACTCCAGAGAGCCGCAGGCATGGAGGATATTGAACGATGCACCATTCAAAGCATATATCCGTATTGTAAAAATGGATGCTGAAAGTGGAAAAACGGTATTGCTGTCCGGTGCGACGTTTAAAATCAAAAACGTGGAAACAAATGTCTATGTGGAGCAGAAAGCAGGGGACAAAAAGGTAAGTGAGTTTACTACGGATGAAACAGGTACAGTCACGACACCCCTTATGCTGAAGCATGGCAGTTATGTGGTGGAGGAAATCACAGCACCGGATGGTTATCTTACCAGCGGGGACAGCTTCCCGTTTACCGTCACGAAAGAGGGGGCAGTAAAAGTGGAGGAAGATATTGACGGCGATCCTGTCATTGAAGTGGTGGCAGAAAACACTCCGGTAAAGGGGAGTCTTATTATCCATAAGAAAGGTGAGGTTTTGGTTGGGACAGAGTATGAAACCATTATTGACCGTATTTTAAGCAGGCTGACGGGCAGTGAGAGGGGAGTCCGTTTTGTTTATGAGGAACAGAACCTTTCCAGTGCAGTTTTTCATGTGATTGCGGAGGAAACAGTCTATACCCCTGACCATCAGAAAGGAGAGGACGGGGAAAGGCAGCCCGCTATTATTAACGGTATTCCGGCAGTAAAGGGGGCGGTTGTGGCAACACTTACCACAGATGGAAACGGTGAGGCAAAGATAGATGGTCTGCCTCTTGGAAAGTACCAGATTACCGAGGTCAATCCACCGGAGGGTTTTGCACTTTGTGAAGAACCGCAGGTAGTGGAACTGTCTTATGCAGATCAGAATACAGAAATTGTGTATGGGGCTGCGGATTTTGTCAATGCAAGAGTGAAAACAGAAATTTCCCTTGTAAAGACAGACAGCGAAACAACATATCCGGTGTCCGGTGCGGTATATGGAATTTATGCGGCAGAGGATATTGCCAAGGTAAACGGTGGGGAATTAAAACCGGCACAGGCAGCCAGCAGCAGTGCGGTAGAAACAGACGGTAGTGCTACAGCCAGTGGCAGTGCAGTAGCCAGCACAGAGAAAAGTGCTGCTGCATCAGGCAATGCAGTATCAGAAAATACAGACAGTGAAATGGAAGAAGAAACGGCAGAAAATGAGACGGAAGCAGATGATTCCGAAGATGCTGAAAATTCTGCGGATGACAATGATGATATTGAGGCAGAAGAAGCAGACACCACACAGCCGCCTAAAACAGAATCCGGTATGGCAGGGGAACCGAAAGGGGAAGTGCTGGTTGTTTCCGGCAGTCTGGTCTGTGTGGCTGAAACAGACGAAAATGGAAAGGCAGTATTTGATGCCGATCTTCCGTTGGGGAAATATGTAGTGAAAGAGATGGAATCACCGGAGGGATATCTGTTAGACGAAACGGAATATCCGGTTGATTTCAGTTATCAGGAACCAACGGTGGCAACGGTTACAAAAGAACTGAAAGTAAAGGATACTCCTTTGATTGTGGAGGTGTCAAAAACGGATATTACCACAGGAAAGGAACTGAAAGGGGCAACACTGGAGATTATTGACAGTGATGGTAATACTTATGCCACATGGAAAACGGATGGTAAACCGTACCGTCTGGAAGCAATCCCGGCAGGGGATTATACATTGCGTGAGAAGGCTTCCCCATATGGCTATCTGATTGCAGGCGAGGTTGATTTTACAGTGGAGGAAGTCAGAAATGACGATGGAAGCCCAATTATACAAAAGGTAGCAATGTCCGACGAGAGGGTGAAAGGAAAGATTCTGATTTATAAGACAGACAGCAAGACGGGAAAGCCGATTAAGGGGGTAGAGTTTGAACTCCGGGATAAATCTGGCAAGGTTCTTGTAAAACTCACGACGGACAAAGTGGGATATGCAGAAACGGAGTTGCTTGATATCTGTACCTATGATAAAGCAGGCAATTTTAAGGAGGATATTCCTTATTATATTGTGGAAACAAAGGCGGCAGATGGTTATATTCTTGATGATACGCTGCATGAGGTGCTGTTACGGTATGAGGACAGTGCAACGGAAACGATTGCTTATACACTGAAACTGAAAAACAAGCCAAATAAACAGGGGCTTCCACAGACCGGAGGAAATTACCATCCGTGGATGATTGCACTGGCAGGCAGTACGTTGGCTGGTGTTGGAGTATATTTTTACCGGAGAAGACGCAGGGCAAGGATATAGCAGAAAGTATAGCAGAAACAGAATAATGATTGAAAAACTTACAGGGGGAAGCCGGCAGATGGTTTCCCTCGTTTTTAATAAGGAGGATTGGTTGTATGATGAATTATGAGATGTTTAAGGAGATTGTAAAGGAAAAAATAAAGGAGTATATGCCGCCGGAATACAAGGATGCTGTGGCGGAGGTTATCAGTGTTAATAAAATTAATGGGATGAAGGATGCACTTGTTCTACGGAAGTCAGATGAGCAGATTGTCCCAAACCTGTGTCTGGATGATTTCTATAAGACATACCGGGAATTTGACGATTTGAAAATGGCACTTTCCAATATGGCAGAGGAATATGTCAGGACAGCCGATAGTTCCATCAAGAAACTGGAAATTGATATGTCCCAGATGAAGGACCGGGTGGTAATGATGCTTATCAATACAGAGCAGAACCGGGAAATGCTTGCGGATTTGCCACATAGGGAATTTCAGGATTTGTCTGTGATCTACCGTTATGTGATATCACAGAATGAACAAGGGATGACTTCATTTAAAGTAACGAATGAACTTATGGAACAGGCAGGCATGACACCGGAGGAGTTGTTTCAGTATGCCGCAGAGAATACCAAAAAGATGTTCCCACCCAGAATTAAAAGAATGGAAGATGTCATGTTTGGCATGATGGATGAAGAAGGCATTCCAGATGAAGTGGCAGATTTATTTCAAACAGACAGAAATCCAAAGGAAAGCATGTGGGTAATCAGTAACAGCAGAGGAATCAATGGGGCTGTGTCTATGTTGTATGACGAAAACCTGAATAAACTGGCAGACAGGATTGGCACAGATTTATATATCATGCCGTCATCTGTGCATGAAGTGATTGCGGTTTCTGTAGAGATGGGAAACGGCAATCCGGAGGAACTGGCAGAGATGGTACAGGAAGCCAATATGTCAGTGGTAGAGCTGGAGGACAGACTTTCTAACAATGTATACCATTATGACAAGGATTTAAGGGAACTGAAACTGGCAACACAGGTTCCAAACCAGCGTCTTGACGGGGTGGTGGCAGAACCGGAATTGATTTACGGCACAGAGCCTAAGAGATAAGGGGGCATGGATATGGAGGAAGTTGTGGTAGCCTCTCTGGAAGATTTGAGGGGGCTGATTGAATCCATGCCGGAGGATGTGGTCATCACAGTGTCGCTTGGAAAGGGGGAGGATATGGATGGGCAGACGGAACGCATTTAAGCTGGATGTGGTATCGGTAAGACTTGTCAGAGATATACCCCTCTATTCCGAGGTGGCGATAGAAAAGCCGGAAGAAGCGGTAAGCCTTATTGGAGAAACCCTCTGCGGGATGGACAGGGAAATTGTCTGTGTGCTGAATCTGGGTAGTGACGGCAGACCAATCAACTGTAATTTTGCCAGCATGGGTGCATTGAACTATGCTACCGTACATCCGAGGGAACTGTTAAAGACAAGCATTCTTTCTAATGCTGTCAGTATGCTGCTAATCCACAACCACCCATCCAAAAGTCTGTCCCCTTCAAAGGAGGATGTCAGGGTAACAGACAGGATGCAGAAACTATGCAGCCTGATAGGGATACCTCTTATGGATCACATCATTGTCGGAGGCGATAACAGGGAATATTTCAGTTTCAAGGAAAAGGGCATTATGAAAAATGCCTGCATCAATTATACAGCCAATCCACAGTATCTGGACTGGGAGAAAGATGCGGGGCTTATAGGGAAAGGAGCTGGCGGGCGGTGAGGTTTACGCAGGAGGAAATTGGGATTGCGAAACAGGCGGATTTATGTGCGGTAGCTTCTTCTATGGGATATACCGTAAAGCGGGTGGGAAAATGCCACACCTTAAAAGAAATGGATTCTATCCGCATCTATGACCGGACACACTGGTACCGCTGGTCGGAAGGAAAAGGAGGAAGCCAGATTGATTTCTTAAAAGAGTTTGGAGACATGGATTTTGTGGAGGCTGTGCAGTGGCTTCTTGATTTTGTCGGTTACCGGAAAGGGCAGGAATTTGTGAAAATAAAAAAAGCAGAAAAGCCTGAGAAACCGAAGAAAGCATTTGTATTGCCAGAGTATGCAGGCAGTAATGCTTATCTGTACCATTATCTGGAACAGGAACGGGGAATCAGCAAAGAAGTGATTGATTTCTTTGTGGAAGCCGGGCTGCTCTATGAAGCGAAACAGTATCATAACATGATATTTGTCGGCACAGATGTTACAGGGACACCACGTTTTGCCAGCATGAGGGGTGTTTTTGACAAGAATGGCAAAGGGTTTAAGTGTGATGTGGCAGGAAATGACAAGAGGTATGGTTTTAATGTGGTAAGGGAAGAAAGCAGCCGGGTAGTGGTATTTGAGGCGGCGATAGACTTAATGAGCCATATGACAATCTACCCCTTGCAGAAAGATAACATGGTGGCACTTGGGGGACTTGCAGATGCACCGTTACAGACTTTCCTTAAGGAACATCAGGACATAAAGGAAATTTCTTTTGGGCTGGATAATGACAGGCATGGGAGGAAAGCAACAGCAGAACTGATGGAAAAATATAAAGCAGAGGGTTATCTAGTGGAAGATGTTGCACCCCCGCAGGAATATAAAGATTACAACAAGTGGCTGGTGGACGGCATCCGTATCCCAGAACCGGAAATTTGGTATGGCAGAAACCGCTAGAGGACAGGTGTGGGCAGGGTGCAGGCAGAATGGTAAAAAGTGCAGGCATGGGTGCAGTCAAAATTGCTATTGGTGCAAGCATAGGTGCAGTTCCTTAATTTTTGGAGAAAGAAACGGTGTCAGCAAAGTGCCAGCAAAATGGGTAGAAGTGCAGGCACTGGCGGTAAAAGTGAGGGCAAAGTGCAGGAAAAACAGCAGGAAGTGCAAGCATATCATATATTATCCAGCCGGAGGCTGTAATAAGGGGTATTAGGGGAAGAAATTCCCCTAACCAGAGGCATTTTGTGATACAAAATGCGTATCTGGCGAAGCCACAGGTGGCTTCGGAGGTGCGTGGAAATATTTCAGAATAAGAAGAACAGATAAAGAGGAGGTGTGACGGGAATGGAGCTTCAGACAGTAACGATAACCCAAACAGAGACTTTTCTGGTCTGGGCAAATTTTGCAAGACCGGATTTAGAGGTTACACAGAGGGATGCGGAAATACTTTTAGGATATATGGCAGGACATGATTATGAATTAGTGTTGCAGAATGGGCAGCTGTTCCGACATGATGTGGCAGAACAGCCCGGAGAGATGCAGGAATATGACATAGACGATGTGATAGACATTGTATGCGAATGGAATTATGAACTGAAAACCGATGCCAGACATGGCATGGAAAATCCCAAAGACTTCATAGACTTCTGTAATTATAAGGAAGCCTTTGATGCACTTTCAGCAGATTGTGAAAGCCTTGACAGGTTGTTTGCCCGGACAAAGTATGGCAGGACAAATGAGAAGCTTGTGGAGCAGATTGTTGCAAAAGAAATGGGAGTGGATGCCGTCAAAGAGACCATTCAGAAAATGGCAGACAGTGAGAGCATGGCAAGGCAGGAGCCGGAGAAGGGGAGGGCGAGATAATGGCAAAGGAAGTGGTAAAGCATTACCGCCTGACTTCGGAGGATGCAAAGACATTTTCGGACAAGGCAAAGGAGGCAGGGCTTACGGAATCCGATTATTTTCGCCTGTTAATTACACAGGAGCCGAATGACTATCCGGAAATCAGGGAAGGGATTAAGTCACTGATTAATGAGGTCAACCGGATTGGGGTAAATGTCAATGAGATTGTATATAACAACAATTCAAGGCTGTACCGTCAGAGTGATAAGGAGCGGCTTCTTGCCTATATGAGGAGGCTGAATGAAACCGTAAAAAAGGCGGTGGACGATTTTGGCTATCACTAAGATACTGACTATCAATGACTGTGGGGAGAAGTTTGCCGGGAAGCACTTAAAACAGGCGATTGATTATATTATTGATGCAGAAAAAACACAAGGAGGACGGTATGTGACGGGAATCAACTGTCAGCCGCAGGAAGCATTCCAGCAGATGAAGATGACGAAACTGAAATATAGAAAAACGGATAAGAGGCAGGGCTATCATCTGATTATATCCTTTGAGGAAAAAAAGCTGGAGCCGGGATTGGCATTTGAAATCGTGGGGAAGTTTGTGGAGGAATTTCTTGGGAGCGGTTATGAAGCCATTTATGCAGTACATGACAACACCGATTATACCCACGGACATATTATTTTTAATAGTGTAAATTATCTGAATGGGAGAAAATTTCGTTATGAAAGGGGGGATTGGGCAAAGATAATCCAGCCGGTTACGAACCATCTTTGTAAGGAGTATGGTCTTTCTACCATTGATATTGATATGGAGGGTGTTGGAAAGCAGAAACGGTATCAAGACTGGAACGAATTTCGTGACGGGAAATTTATCTGGCGTGACATGATAAAACGTGACTTGGATGCCTGTATTTTGCAGGCAGATAGTTTTGATGAATTTCTCCTTATGATGAAGGAAAAAGGATATGAAATCAAACAGAATAAATATCTGGCAGTCAAGCCAAAAGGGATGCAGCGGTATTGCCGCTGTAAATCATTAGGGGATGCCTATGCGGAGGAAAAAATCAGGCAGAGGATTGGAATGGAAAGTCTTGCTGACTATGCCAGCCGTCCGGAGCGTGATTATATTATGGAAATGCCGGAGGATGGGTTTCTGCCGAGGACAAAGTTATCGGGTATACAGAAAACCTATTATGCGAGGGTATGCCGGGTACGGCGGCTTGCAAAGCTGCCATACAGTAAGGCATGGCAGTACCGGGATGAAATCCGCAAGATGCAGAGGGTACATGAGCAGTATCTTTTTCTGGTAAAGAATGATATCCACTCCCTTGTGGAATTGGCAGCGGTAAAGGCGAATCTGGAAGAAAAGAACAAAGAGTGCCAGAGGGAACGCAGGGAGTTAAATCGGGAGAAAAAACGGTTTGAGCCATTATTTGAAATCGCTGGGAGAATGAAAGAGTTACAGGCTGCCGAAAACAGTTTTATTGCGGGAGATGATTTTTTTCTGCCGGAGCATAATGAGTATCAGGAATGTGCTGAAAAACTGAAGAAGGAGGGCTACACGTTAGAGGAAACAGAGACATTAAAGAAGCGTTATAAGGACAGACTGGCTGGGAATTATGAAAGGAAACAGGCAGTATACCAAAATCTGCGTCTGGCAAGAGGAATGGAGGCAGAGATTGCAGAGGCAGCCAGAAATATACAAATGAAAGAAAAGAAACAGGAATTAGAACAGAAAAATATCGAGAAGCAGGAACAGCCGGGACGATAGGCTGTTATTTTTTGTAAAAGTAAAGCCAAGTGGACGAGCATGCCACATGCTTGCATGTAGGCATGATTGGACATTTGGCACACCACCAAAATGAGCAAGTAGTCCGATAGGACGGATTGTGAATGCAGGTGGCGATTGCGGGAGTGCAGAGCACGGAGCAATCGACTTTTACCCATAAAACATAGTCAGGAGGGATATTATGGTGCAGGAAAACGAGGTTCAAAAGCAAAAAGAGCCTATTAAGAATGATGTGCAGTGGGCGAACCAGAAGCAGGAAATTAAGGAGATGTTTAGCAACAAGAGTGTGCGGGAAATTGCCATCAGGGATTTTGAGTATGGGCTTAGCAGGGAGGATATCATGCTTTATGCAGATAAGCAGCATCTCCCGCTAGGAAGTATAGAGCAGTTATCCAGAGCCTTAAAAGTCCATGATGGAAGGGAACTGGTAAATTATTTGCGGGACAGCGGGCTGAACGCTTACCAGATGGAGCTTGTTGTTGATTTTTACAAAAAAGGTGTTTCCCTTGATAAAATCCGTGAAGTCATGGGGCAGGAACAGACAGCATATTCGCTTAGTCAGGCATTGCAGAAAGTGTATGAGGCACTGTATCAGACAGGGAAAAATGCAGAAGGAATCAGCGGGGTGCAGGAGATGCAGGGCAGAATTGAGGCTGTGGTGGCACAGGTGGGAGAAAACAAGGCATTTCTGGATCAGGTGCTTTCCAAACTGGAGGAAATGGATACCGGGCAGAATATGGATGCCCTGTCACAAAGTTTTATAGAAAAGCTGGAGGAAAAGGATGCCATTATTAAGTCGCAGCAGGAGGAAAACAATAAACTGGCGGCAGACAATGCGGTACTTCGCAGCAGACAGGGAGAAGTGCAGAAAAAGCAGAAAGAAGAAATAGAGAAATTCCGGCAGGAAAAGACAGAGCTTTTGGGACAGGTAAAACAGGCTGAAACGGAGAAAAGCGATGCCCTTGCCCGTCTGGATGCGGCAGGAAAGGAGAGGGAAGCGATGGAGCGTAAAGTGGAAAGCATGGAACGGGAGATGGAGTCTGTGAAAAAGCAGCTTGAACAGGCAAAAGAAAATGGAACCATCACACAAGGCAGAACGATAAAGGCAGATTCAAAAAGATTGGATGCAAATTATCAGGCACTGGTGTCTGATCCAAGTGGACAGCAGCAGGCAGTTGAGATAGAGAGGACGGAGAGAAAGAATCCGGCAGGTATTATGGCTATGGCAGGGAAATTATTTAAGGATAAGAGCCGGGGAAAACTTCTTCAGGCGATTGCCAGTGCTAGCCTGGACAGCAGCCAGATGGAACAGGTGAAATATGCCTTAAAGTCCGGTCTTTCTGATGAGGAAACCATAAACATTATCCAGTGTGGTTTTGATGCAGAGCAGATGGGGAAGGCAATAGAGATTGTGCTTTTGGAAAAATCATATTAGCGTGTGCGGAAAGGAGAGAAAAACAGTGACAGGAACAGGGAATTATATGGATTCTTTGGAGAATCTGCTGACAGCTTTAGAGATTTACCGGGATGTGGAACAGCAGACGGTAAACCGGATTAAGGAGATTATGGCACAGCATAATATTTTGATGCCGGCTCCGGAAGTCGTAAAAGTGAATACAGAGGAAATCCGGGCAAGGCTTGCCGCTAACAGGCAGATGCAGATGGTAGCAGAACCATATGTATATGGAGCAGAGGATGGCAGGACAAGATAAGGAGGGAAAGGCAATGAGCGAGATTAGTGATGCGGTACAGATTATCCGGGTGGCGTATGACGGGGTAGAGATTGCCATGAAAGTGGGAAGCGGCTCTATCAAAATGATGCAGAAGGCAATCGACCTGATTGTTGGCATGCTGAAATACGAAAAGACAATGGGAAAAACAAACCTGAAAGGGATGCTTCAGAAAGGCGGTGATATTCAGGTATTATCCTTTGCGGATGAAGATTTACGGAAATTTAAGAAGATGGCAAATAAATATGGGATTTTATATTCCATCATGCCGGATGCGGGCAGAAAAGATGGCATTACCGAGGTCATGTTCCATTCCGAGGCGGCACCGAGGGTGCGTATGATCTGCCAGAAACTGACGGACGGAAGGATGTTTAATATTGATGAATACTTAAAAAATGGCAATGAGGAACAGTTAAACCAGCTTTTGAAACATCTGGAAAAAGAAAAGATGGGAAACAGGGGACTCCGCACTGAGGAAGCAAGGGCATTTGACACAGCTGTTGACGGATTGATTCAAAAAATCGGCACTTATGCAATGGAGAAAAGTGCAATCAGTGTGGAGGATATCAAGGCAGACTTCCAGATGGAGGAAAAGCAGGCACAGGATGTGGTGGATAAGCTGACCACCATCGGGGTACTGGATAAGCCAGATGAAACAGGACAATATAAGGTAGTTATGGAGAAGGAAGCGTTTGAACGGAGGATTGGCAGATATCAGGAATTAACAAACCGGATGCGGAAGATTGCAGCAGCAAAAAATACGGATTTGCTGGATATTACCATCACAAAAAAACTGATTGTGGAGGAAAACGCTCATGCCATAAAGACAAGAATCCCCGGACTGTATGGGGAAAAGGTGGGGTATCTTTGGATTAATAAAGAGGATGTCATGGAAATCCATAATGGGAAAACGCTTCTTACCTATCTGGATAAGGGGAAGGATTACAAAATCTATGCCAAAGATAACCGTGTACTGCATACCATGAAAGGCGGGCAGTTATATGAAAGCCATTATGACAAGGTAGAAAAAACGGTCAGGGAACGCTATGCAAAAGTAAAGGCAGCACCGGAAAAGAAAACAGCAAGAACACAGACAAGGAGGCGGTAACCATGCAGACAACAAAGAAAAAGCCGAATATCCTGATGATTGCCATTGGTGGAGTTCTGTCCGGATACTTAGGCTATTTAGTGGGAGGGGCATGGCGGGAGGGCATAGAGTTTAATGCTTTTTGGAACCGGTTTTCAATGGTCTGTTCTTATCCGCTGAATGATTATTACAATGAGTACACAATCAGGATGATAGGTTATGCCTTGTTTATCTATCTGATTGTGGTATTGATGTACTATACCAGCCAGAGAAACCTTATGCCGGGCAGGGAATATGGAACCTCTAAATTTGCAGACATTAAGGCAGTAAATAAGAAGATTGCAGATGAAGATGATGGCAGGAACAGGATATTAAGCCAGAATGTCAGGATGAGCCTGAACACAAAAAAGACGAACCTCAATAATAATGTTTTGATCATCGGTGGTTCCGGTGCAGGAAAAACCTTTTTTGAGGTAAAGCCCAATATTATGCAGATGCATTCGTCTTTTATTATAACAGATCCCAAGGGAGAGATTTTAAGAAGCACCGGGGAAATGTTAAAAAACAACGGGTACAATGTCAAAGTTATCAACCTGTTAGAGATGGAACACAGCAACTGTTATAATCCGTTTTCCTATATCCGGGAGGAAACGGACGTGTTGAAATTGATTACCAATCTAATAAGCAATACAACACCAAAGGGATCGACACCATCTGATCCGTTTTGGGAAAAGGCAGAGGGAATGTTTTTGCAAGCCCTCTTTTATTATGTCTGGCTGGAGGAACCGCCTGCAAAGCGTAATTTTGAAACAGTCCTGAAGCTGATGGGTGAAGCAGAGGTAGCAGAAAAAGGAAAGCCTTCTCCGTTGGATGTGCGTATGAAATTTTTGGAGGAAGCAAGCCCACTGGGGGAAAACCACCCGGCAGTCAAGCAGTATAACAAATGTATGCGTGGTGCAGGCGATACGGTTCGCTCTATTATCATCAGTGCCAATTCAAGGCTTGCCACACTGGAGAATAAGCAGCTACTCCGTATGCTTTCCAAAGACGAATTGAATCTTGCGGAGCTTGGAATTGGTGTGAATGGGGATGAAAAGACAAAGACGGCATTATTCTGTGTGATTCCCGATTCGGATAAAACCTATAACTACATTATTGGATTGCTTTATACGCAGATATTTCAAGAATTGTACTATCAGGCAGATTTTAATTATGGAGGTAAACTCCCCATCCATGTCACATTTATGTTGGATGAGTTTGCCAATGTTGCCTTGCCGGATGATTACTGTTCCCTGCTTTCCACGATGCGTAGCAGGGAGATTTCCTCAGTTATCATTATCCAGAACCTTGCACAGATTAAGGCACTGTTTAAGGATACATGGGAAACCATTACAGGCAATTGTGACACAACGGTTTATCTGGGTGGTAATGAGCAGTCAACGCACGAATACATCTCAAAGCTGTTAGGGAAAGCAACGATTGATAAGCGGTCAAGCGGGGAAACAAGGGGACGACAGGGCAGCTCCAGCCGTAATTATGATGTTCTTGGTAGAGAACTTCTGACACCGGATGAAGTGCGGATGATGGACAGAAAAAAATGCCTTGTGATTATTAACGGGCTTCCTCCGGTCATGGACAATAAATTTGTTCCCTTTGGGCATTCGATGTTTGACCAGACCGCAGACGGTGAGGGAAGCCCTTATGTGCATGAGATACCACAGGCAGGACAGGGGGCAGAGCCGCCTTTTGTGCTGCTTAGTAGTGAGGCACTACAGTATTATGAAAAACAAAAGGAAAAAGGGGAGCCGGTATATATCGACAGACTTTCCTACGAGGAATTTAAGCTGCTGGGGCAGACAGATATGGATAAACGGTTTATGGAGCTGGATGAACAGGAACAGAAGGAGCGTTATAATGAGGAACAGGCAAGGGAACTGGAATACCAGACACAGGCAGAAGCCTTTGTGGAGAAAACGGAGACAGAAGAAATCATGCCAAAGGAACAGGAATCCCAATCAGAAGATTCCATACAGAACCGAATGTTCCGTATGCACTTTACGAAAGAACAGTTGAATGAGGTGCAGAGAGCTATGTTGGTGCATGTGCCAAAAGATGTGATTCTGTCTTATTTTTATCCGGAAACACCGGTAACAAAAATGATGGAAATCCGTAGGCAGTATGAGTGATGGAAAGGGGGTGATTGCCGCATAACAGCCGGAGAAAGCCTGGCAAAAGAAATTGAAACAGTAGCAAAGAGTGGATAGAGATAATCTATCTGGTGGAAGCAAGCCGGACAGATTATCTCTGTCCATTTTTGTTTCCACACATTATCAGAATGTGAAGGAGAAATTGATTATGAGAGAAAACAAGAAAAATTCAGTTGTGAGCAGGGGTAAGGATTTTGGGAGAAAGGTAGTGGTTCCATCGTTGTCTGGTGCTGTTTTTACCATGAGCCACATGACATCGGTAGTATATGCAGCAGGAGATACCAGTGCAGTAACAAAGCCGCTTGATAATCTGAAAACATTGATTATCGCTGTCATTGGTGCAGTCGGTGTTATCATTCTGGCAAAGAATGTTATGGAATTTGCCCAAGCCTACCAACAGCAGGATTCGTCCACAATGAACTCTGCCTTAAAGGGAATTGTGGCAGGTATTATGATGGCGGGTATTTCTTCTGTACTGTCATTCTTAGGCTTTTAGGAGAGGCAGAAAGAGAGGAGGAACAGCATGGATATATTTAAGCTGGGGAATAAGATACTGGATTTGCTGAATGCGATATTTGCATTTTGGAATAACCAGATTTCCCTTGTATTTGAATTGCTTGGGCAGTCCCCCACAGCATTTAAGGGTGGAGGTCCATGGGGTGTTATCGCAGGGATAGAACCTGTATTCGTAGCAGTAGGTTCTTCTTTGGTGGTTCTGTTTTTTGTTATCGGTTTTTGCTCGGAAAGCATAGATATCCGGGAGGAAATGAGGTTCGAAGTCATACTTCGGATATTGATACGGCTGGGGCTGGCAGAGTATATGGTGGCAAATAATGTCACAATCATGAAAGCATTTTTTACTTCGATAGGAAATCTGGTGGGGCTTCTTACGGAAGGGGACAGGACAACATTGAAAATTGCAGAGGAACAGGCAGATATTATTAAAAACTTGGGATTCGGAGAAAGTCTTATCATGCTGATACTGGCGGCACTTTTATCCATTATTGTCATTATCTGTGGATTCTTTTTGCTTTACACAGTATATTTCCGTTTCCTGAAACTCATGGTTATTGTGCCGATTGGTTCCATTGCTTTTTCTACTATGAGTGGAAACCGCATGGTGGCACATACGGCAGTAACGTATGCAAAGTATTTCTTATCCGTCACTTTTGAAGCGGTAACGATGGCACTGGCAATCATTGTATGCAATGCCTTTATTAACGCAGGGCTGCCGGAGTTTACTGGGGATTATGCGAATTGGGCAAAGACACTGATTTATCTGTGCGAGATGACGTTTGGCATTGCCCTTACCGTAGGGAGTGTGAAAGGGGCACAGAGCCTTACCAGCAAGGTATTAGGTTTGTAAGGAGGTTGTAAATATATGGAGAATACATTAGTGTTTGACAGCCGGTTTTCCGGCAGGGTGTCTGTCAAATTGGAAGTCAACAGTTATATGAATAATGGAAGGCTTTATCTTGGACTGACGGAAACAGGTGGGGAATATCCGGAGCCATTTGCAGATATAACGGTAAATATTGACGCTCCCTGTCCGCCGTATTGTGGGTATGTGGATACGAATATCTGTCCGGATCTTGAGGAATTTATTGTTAAAAATGGTCTTGGGGAGTTTATGGATATGACAGGGCATAGTGGTTTTTGCCAGTACCCCTTGTATAGGTTCCATGCAGAAAAACTCAGGGAATTGGAACCGTATGGCATGGAGGTTTATGAACAGGGGCTGGGATTAGAAAGGAGGCAGAAAGAAATGGAAAAGGAAGAAAATGCTTTGAAAATACGTCCTCTGACGGAGGAAGAAAGGAAATATGCTTATTCCCAAAGTGTACAGTTACAGGGACAGACTGGCAGCATTGGGCATCTCCGGGGAGATTTTGGACGAAATGGAAAGGGATTTTACAGTACATGGTTTGACCACCAGAGGGATTTGAAGACAGATGCGTTTAAGAAAGAACTGGACAGTGTTATAAATGCCCTTCGTTCTGAAGAATATGGGATTTTACAGAACCGTAAGGGAATGACAGAATATGCAGTGTCCCATCCTGACTGTGCATTTGATGGAAACTGGGGAATGGAAGGTGGATTTCGCATAGATACAGAAAAACATTCCTATTTGCTCCGCTGCAATCCTGCACAGGGGGATTATAACTTTTATTGTTACTGTTATGTGTCAGAAAGCCTGAACCGGCAGATAGAAAATGCCAGAAATGGAATCCGTTTTATTGATCCCAGTTATCAGGAACTGTTCCGTATTCTGGACGGTGGCAGTATTGTTATCTCTTATTCGGATGAGGAAAAAATAGAGAAAAGATGCCGTTTTATTGACGAATACCATACGCAGGTCGGTGGCTGTCTTTATCATATCTGTGAATTTGCAGAATTCATGAAAAAAAACAGTGCAACATATGAAGCAAAGAAACAGGATGAAATACAAAAGGAAAGGTCGATATAGCCATGCAGGAGTTTTCATGTTATAATTTTCCTGGTTATTTGAAAGATAGGAAGGGGACAGATTATGTCACGAAAAAATCATGTTATGACAGACAGGGGACTTCTCCAGACAGACAAGAAGTTTTCCTCATTAAAGGAACGTCAGAAAATGAAGATTGCGGAATGGATGTATGAAGCATACCGGAAATGTTATGTGGAATCTGGAAAAATTCCAGGCAAAGGGAAAGAGAGCGAAGTGCTTGGATATGTTTTCCGAAAAATTGATGATGCAGGGATATGGATACTAGACAGAGAGATTTATCAGTATTACCGCAGCAGAAAGGCAAAACTGTTAAAACGTCTGAAAAAGGAATTTGCCCATGATTTAGCAGAACAAAATGAACAGGGTAACAGATAACATGCCATTGCTGAAATATGCAGTGGCTTTTTGTATGCGAAAAAGAAAGGAGGTATGCCGGAAACCGAGCAGGCAGTGGTTCGGTCATTCCGGCAGAAAATATGGTAATTGATATCAACAAAAACATTGACAACTATAAAGAAACGGTGGTGCTTGGGCTGACCGCAAAACAACTGATATATTCCATTTTATCAGTGGCGATGGGTGGTGGCATTGTTCTTCTTTTATATCAGAAAGTAGGGCTGACTGTCAGTGCATATATTGCAATTCCGGCAGTTACACCGATTGCATTAAGTGGTTTTTATTCCTATAACGGTATGGGTTTTATGGAAATGATGAAACTGAAAATGCATTTTGCCTTTGGAAACAGGGCACTTGCCTATGTTTCGACAGAAGGGGAGGACGTAATCCGGAACATACGACAGCAGGAAATGATGGCAGATAAGAAAGCAAGGAAGAAACAGAGAGGCAGTCAGAAAAGAGCAGACAATGGGGAGGATTTTAGGAAAGCGGCAAAAAAGATGATGTTTTTGATGTTCCTGATGCTGGTTATTTTCAGTGTTTTGGCAGGAGCTGCCGTCTGGTATAAGTATTTCAAGTAAAACAGGAAAATTGCGACGATAAGGTTTGACATGATTCCCTTTGGCATGATTCTATTATGTTTTAGAGGAAGTTCAAACCATTTTACAGCCGGGTGCTTTACCCGGCTTTTTCAGATTGGAGGTAATATGAATGGGACTATTTACAGATGGGTTTAAGGAACTGAAAAAAGCAAGTGAACCGCTTTATAAAGCACCGAAATCCATACAGGAAACAATTGAGATTATGAGTGTGGCGGAAAATGGAATTTTCGAGGTAGGGAAAGGGCGTAACCCTGCCATGAGCCAGTACAGCAAAAGTTACCGTTTCAGGGATATTAACTATTCTACAACCAGTGCGGAAGAACGGCTTAGCATTTTTACAGGTTACTGTAAATTCCTTAATTCGTTGGAGTGTAATTACAAAATTACCATAAACAATAAGAATAAGGACATGGGTAATCTCCGGGGAGAGGTTCTTCTTGCATATCGGTATGACGGGTACGATAAATTCCGCAAGATATACAATGACATTATTGAGGATAAGATACGGGAGGGCAGACAGGGCACCACCCAGGAAAAATATCTGACAATAACCATTGAACGGAAAAATTTTGAAGAAGCTAAGGCACAGTTTGCAACGCTTGAAGCAACCATACACAAAGCCTTTGGGGAGATGGGGACAGATATTGTTCCCTTAAATGGGAATGAACGTATCAAAGTTTTGCATGACTTCTACCATTTGGGAAATGAAGATGATTTTTCTTTTGACATCAGACATGCAAAGAAGGTGGGTGCAGACTTCCGCAACGATTTGTGTAATGGCATGCTTAAATATTTCCCGGACCATATTGAGGACGAGAGCAAGTATGTGAGGGTAATGTTTATCAAGAAATATCCAAACAGCCTGTCAGATGATTTCCTAAATGAGATTACTTCCCTTCCGGTACATTCCATCACAAGCATTGACGTGGTGCCGATACCAAAGGATTTAACAACAAAAACCTTGCAGAAAAAATATCTCGGCATTGAGAGCGATATTATCAAACAGCAGAGGGTGCGTAATAAGAATAATGATTTTTCTACGGAAATTTCTTATGCAAAGCGTGCCGAGAAAAAAGAGATTGAGGAATTGATGGATGATGTGCGGGGAAATGACCAGTGCCTGTTCTATGTGGCAGTGACGATTGTCCTCGTGGCAGAGAGCAAAGAGGAACTGGAGAGCGTAACGGAAACTGTGGAAGCCATTGGCAAGGGTGCTTCTGTTACGATAGATACCCACTATCTGAAACAGAGGGAGGCACTCAATACGGCACTTCCCATCGGGGTGCGGCAGGTGGAAACCATGCGTACCCTGATAACACAGTCTCTGGCGGTATTAATGCCTTTTAATGTGCAGGAATTGAATGACATAGGCGGTAATTATTATGGTATCAACCAGATTAGTAAAAATATCAATGTGGGAAACCGGAAAAAGCTGATAAATGGAAACGGGTTTATATTTGGTGTGCCGGGCAGCGGCAAATCCTTTTTTGCAAAACAGGAAATGGGCAGCGTGTTCTTAAATACGGAGGATGATGTCATCTGCATTGATCCCATGAATGAATACTTTGATATTGCGGCTACCTACGGTGGAACGGTTATCAACCTGTCGGCATATACAAGGAATTATGTTAATCCTTTAGATGCAGACCTTATTCATATCAATGAGAAAGGAGTCCGGGATGTGATTGCCGATAAGTCAGAGTTTATGCTGGGGCTGTGTGACCAGTTGTTAGGGAATGCATTAAACCAACGGCACCATTCCATCATTGACCGCTGTATCAGGGATTTGTATATGCAGGCATGGAAAGTGAAGAAAGTGCCACTTATGTCAGATTTTTACCATATCTTAAAAGATCAGAAGGAAACGGAGGCACAGGAGCTTGCCCTTTCGCTGGAGCTGTTTGTGGAAGGTTCCTTAAATATCTTTAACCATCATACCAATGTAGATGTGGATAACCGTTTCACCGTGTACGGCATACAGGATTTGGGAAGCCAGCTTGCACCAGTGGCAATGCTTGTCATGATGGAGGCAATCCAGCAGAGAATTATCGACAATGGCAGGAAAGGGCGGGCAACGTGGCTGTATATTGACGAGTGCCATGTGCTGTTAAACAGTGATTACAGTGCCACTTACTTACAACAGTTGTGGAAAAAGGTAAGGAAACAGGGCGGTCTTTGTACGGGAATTACGCAGAATGTAACAGACCTTTTGCAGAATTATGTAGCTATGACATTGCTTTCTAACAGCGAGTTTGTGGCACTCTTAAAGCAGGCAAATGTGGACAGTGCAAAGCTGGTGGAAGTGATAGGAGTGTCAGATGCACAGCTACAGTATGTCAGCAATTCCGAAAGCGGTACAGGGCTTTTGAAATGTGGCAGCATTGTTGTTCCATTTGATAACCAGATTGGCAAGGATTCCGATTTGTATAAACTGTATAACACCAATATCCACGAAAAGATTGCAATGGGGTTGGCAGATGCGGATACAGTGGTACAGTCCTGTGAAACGGACGAGGTGGCAGAGCCGACAAAGATATATGAGCCGAAGCGTAAACTTCCACATACGGAAACAGAGTATGATGGTGTTTTTGCACCGGAACCAAAACCGTATCTGGTACAGGAAAAGCATAGCAGTGGAGGCATGGGACTGATTTTTTCAGAAGAAAAAAAGTCTGAACCGCAGAGGCAGGATAATAATTGGATGATTTATGGTTAGCTGGGGATTTGTTTCTCCGGCTTTTTCGATGGAAAGGCGGTGATGGCATTGAAGATTAAAACAGTGGATGAAAAGCCGATGGTGATCCATCGGAAAAAGAGCCCCCGGCTTCATCTGCATAAAGGAATAAAGGAAGTCCAGCATAAAAAAGCGGCAAATACTGTCAGGATATCAAGGAAGGCTGACAGGAAAGCAAAAGAAAAGGAGAACGTGTCGGCAGGAGCTGGGGAAAGGGGGTGGAAAGAGCGGGCAGACAGCTCCATCAAAGTAAAGAATCAGAGATTAAAAACTTTTGCATCTGCCGGAGCCAGATATGGAATAAAGCAGGTGGAAGGAGGGGAGGAAGCAGTCGATAGTGCAGATGTCATGATGGCTGTTTCTTCCTCGGTTGTCAGTGTTTCTGACAAAGCAACCGCACTTTACCGCAGGAGAAGGGAAGAGAAAAGAGAACAGAGAAAAAAGAACAGGATGCAGACAGAAAGTGAACACATGGCAGAGTCCATATACATGAGAAAGCAGAGGGGAAAGAAAAAATCCGGCAGAAGAGATTCCGGGAGAGGAAAAAACAGGGAAAAGGGGGGCTCTGGCACAAGCTCTTTTGTAAAAAGCCGGATGATAGAATCCTTTCTTGATAAATTTCAGACAGAGAAAGAGGACGGGCAGGGAGGGCTGGTGGAAGGAACGGCAAAAACAGCAAAAGAGGCAGCGATTCTTTTGGCAAAGCAGGCAGCCGCTTTTCTGGCTCCCGTATTCCTTATACTCTTTGCAGTAGTTGCAGTTGTGGGAATTATTGTAGTTGCCATTTTAGCAGTCATTTATAATTCTCCATTGTCTATTTTCTTCCCTTTGCCGGATACCGGATATGAAAATCCCCGGACGGTGCTGTGTGAATATTATAAAGAGTTTAACCAGCAGATTACTTCACTGGAAGAACAGGGATATTCCATCACTTATCAGAACAGTGAAAACGGTGTCCCCGTGTCAAACTTCAATGATACGCTTATGGTGTATATGGTTAGGTACGGAACCGGGCAGGCTGGGTTTGTCATGGACGATGAGGGCAAAAAGCATTTGAAGGAAGTTTTTGAAGAAATGAATTATTATGACAGATCAAGCAGCACCACACAGATTCCGGCAGGAGAATCGCTGGGGGAAGTTGTTACCACAGGCTATTGTAACTGTTCCCTTTGCTGTGGACAGTGGGCAGGAGGGCATACCGCTTCCGGGACAGTGCCAAAAGCAAACCATACTCTGGCGGTGGATGCCCACAGCCCGAAGGTGCCGATTGGGACAAAAATAGTGATGAATGGAAAGACGTACAAGGTGGAGGATACAGGGAATTTTGCCAGATATGGCACAGACTTTGATATTTATTTTGGAAGCCATGCAGAGGCTTTGGCATGGGGGAAGCGGAAAGTTGTTGCATATCTGGCAGAGGGGGATGAGAACACGGTAGAGGTTGCGGTATCCGGAACGCTGGTACATAACCTTACCTATGAGGATTACATTGCCTTAAATAAACTGGATAAAGAGCAGGAGGAACTTCTTCGGGAGATGATGGACGGGGATTTATGGAATTCTTATTATATGGGGGCAGGTGGACAGACGGTAGCTGAACTTGCCATGACAAAAATAGGATGCCGCTACAGTCAGGATAAAAGGTATGAAGAGGGCTGGTATGATTGCAGCTCCCTTGTCCAGAGGCTGTATAAGGAGGTCGGTATCAACCTGCCGGCAACAGCGGCTGCACAGGGAGAATATTGTTATAAAAATGCCATGCTGGTTAACAAAAAAGACTTAAAGCCGGGGGATTTAATTTTCTATTCTTATGAGAAAAACGGGGAATTCCGCAATATATCCCATGTGGCAATTTATGTGGGGGATGGGAAAATGGTTCATGCCGCCAATCCGTCAAGAGGTGTGGTGCTTGATCCATTACGGACAAACAGTGTTGTATTTTATGCCAGACCATATTAACAGGTCCGACATTTTGGGAAAGGAGAGAGTTATGAAGATACAGGACATGATTCTTGTTATGGAGAATATCAAAGGCAAAGAAAAAAATATGCTGATGACGTTACAGGAGTACAAAGAGGCATACCTTTTTGTGTCATCTTTATCAAGAGAGGAGTCAGCGGAGCTGCTGAAAGAGTTGTTTGATACAAAGTTTGCCAAAGCCGGAACCAGATGGGTGGAATGTTATATTACGGCAAATAAAAGCTATTATGCAAAATTCTGCAGCAGCAGTGATGAGCTGCAATGCTTCCTTCTTGGAACCTACAATGACGATAAGGGCTTCCAGTTTGACAGGGAAGAAAGCAGCGTGGAGTGTTTGTGGGCACTGGAGGAATATAATCTTGATGTAAATGGTGCAGCTAAAGGCAATATGTTCCACTATGAACAGGAAGAGCATGATTTTAAGCAGGGGGAAATCCTGCATAACTTTAATGGCACAGATTACAAAATCATGGAGTGCTACAGCAAAACAATTTTCTGATGATGAACATGGCATCGGGACAGTTTGTGGCAGCGATAGGTGTGCAGTATTATTCCCGTTATCCCCATGCCGGGGAATATACAGAAGAAAATGCGGAGGTCGGCATTGAATGGGGGCATGGGGTGTATCTGTCTGCCACACCGTCGGAAATTGACTTTGTAGGGCTGCGGGCAGAATACTGTGAGCCATACCGACAGATGGGGGACAGTTTTTCTATTGAAATTCGTGAGGTGTTATCAAGGGTGGAAAATATCAGGGCAGATTGTCTTGGGGATGCCATTGATGAGGCAATGAAACGGTATCAGTCAGAGAAGATTGTGCTGGATGCAGATGACCACAGGGAAACGAAGTATATCCCGGTTAAAAACAGATAAGAAATGGAGGATTTTTATGAAAGATCAGACAATAAGGCTGTTGGAATATGCAGTCAGAATGTTAAAAAAGGAATGGGAGAAAAGCGGGGAGACGAAAAAGGTGCTGGAGACAGATAGCACAGAAATCCGCTCCATGCTTGAAAAAATCAACCATGACATAAAAATAAGCAGTGAAGCGATGGCAGGGGAGGAAACAATCCCTTTCAGGGAAAGTATTGAGCAGTCCAAAAGAAATTATATTCTTTTGCGGATTGGACGGAAACTGGTAAAGGCAACAGAAAAAGCAGAGAAGAAAGGAACGGTCTTTTCCAAAATTGAGCTGGATAAAGAGGAAGCGAAGTTGCTGGCACAGATTATGAAAGAGCAGGAATAAAGTAGCACGGCATTAATTTTGGAGGTGACTATGGTATATGAGTGTAAATTATAAAGCGAAGATGATATATGATGCTGCGGTGGAGAATATCACAAAGTCAGAAGATGTGTGGAAAGATATCTGCCGTATGGCTGGGCAGCTTTACCGTTATGAGTTTCAGAATATCCTGCTGGTATATGAACAGAGACCAGAGGCAACACTGGTGGCAGATTATGACACATGGAAGAAAGTTGACCGTTATGTAAGGCGTGGAAGCAAGGGCATAGCAATCCTGCCTTCCAGAGCGTTGCAGCCATATATCCGTTATGTTTTTGATATTGGTGATACAGGCGGAAAAAAGCAGAGGCTGGCTTGGAATTTGGAGGGGGATAACCTAAAGGATTATCTTACGTCTGAGGGCATTGCCATTCCTGCAAAGGCAGACAGAAAGTTGCAGTTAAATTTATTAAAATCCTTTACAAAACGACAGATCAGAGTCATAATAAAAGAGGATTTCGCAGAGCGGATGACACAATTAAATATGCTTGCAGGTCGTGTGATAACGGACCATAATGAAGAAACGCCAGAGCTTGCGGTACAGAGGTTAGTGACAAACAGTATCCTCCATGCCGTAGGTACGAGATGCGGATTCAGCTTATCCAGCGAAGAACAGGATTTAAGTCTGATGGCTAATATTTCCGGTGAGGACAATATTTACGCACTTGGTTCTCTGGTATGTGACGTATCCTGCACTGTTCTTAGAAGTATCAACCAAAGTCTGGCACAGATTGAACGAGAAAGGAGAATGCATTATGGCGTTAGCAATCAGTTATCACAAGGGAGAACACGGGATGCTGTACCCGAACATCGAAGCGGTGCAGGAGAAGCTCCGGCTGGGGAAATTTGGCATCATGGCAATGGAATATCTGGAGCAGAACCACAGGGGACGTTACCAGATGTTAAAGATGATGGGCAGGCTGAACGAAGTATTACAGCCGGTGGAGGAGGAAGCGAACCAGCTTCTGGAGGCAACCGTGAAAGCTTACCTGAAAAAGCACCAGCCAAAGCAGAAGGATTCCACGATGGAGATGTGGAAAATCAGAGAGCAGGCACGGAGGGCAGCGGAGGAGATCGTGATGGCGGAAGTCATCAACAAATACCATTAAATGAAGCTGTTCAGGCAGAATTGAATAAAGAGCTTGATGAATTAAATTCATTGGGCATGGAGCAAAGGGAAGCTGAGTTTCATCAGGCTTCTCTTTTTGATTATATGGGGCAGACAGGGACAGGAGTATCAGTCAGCCAGACAGAACCAAAGACTTATATGGATCAACTTCACGAGGAAGTTGCCCAGACAGAGGCACAGGGGAAATATCATTACCTTAACCCCAAAAAAGAGAGAAACATTCCCCATGAGTATGTGGTGCAGACGCTTATGCGGGGCAGCGGGTTTCAGAATGGAAAACAGAGGATATATGAAATCTTTCAGGACATTTCCGAGCCGAAGGAAAGGGCAAAACGGATACAAAAAGAGTATGGGACCGGTGGAGCCGGCTGGCCTCTTGAGGGCTACGGGCTGCATGGTTATGACACCTTTCATTCAAAGGGAATCCGTCTGCAATGGCGGGATGCGGAAGGTGAAAAAGAGGGATATCTTAGCTGGAAGTCAGTGGAGGCAGAAATTGGGGCATTGATACTGACAGGAGAGTATTATACCCCGCATGTCAGCATGGACGAGCTTTTAGATGATGACAGGGAAGATATCATTGACGGTGAATACTGGGAGGTAGAGGAAGAACAGCATGAACTGACAGATGATGAGATTGAGGAAATATTGGAAGCAGACCGCCGGATTGCCGATGAACGCTACGAAAAGCAGCAGGAGGAAACGGAAAATTACCGTATCCGTACCCTGTCCACAGAATCTGCCGGGGCAAAGACAAGGTTCCAGTGGAATGTGGATGCTATCCATACTTTGAAAAAAATTGAGGATGCCGAAAGAAATGCCACACCAGAGGAACAGGAAATATTGGCAAAATATGTAGGCTGGGGTGGAATTTCACAGGCATTTGATGAAACAAACGATAGCTGGAATAAGGAATACAAACAGTTAAAGGAACTTCTGACGGAAAGTGAATACCGGGCAGCAAGGGAAACCGTTACAAATGCCTTTTACACCCCGCCGGAAGTTACCAGTGCCATTTATGCGGCACTGGCAAAGTTCGGTTTTCAGAAAGGGAATATTCTGGAGCCGAGTGTGGGCATTGGAAATTTCTTTGGAAGCCTGCCAGAGAGCATGGCAGACAGCAGATTATATGGAGTGGAAAAGGACAGTATCAGCGGCAGGATTGCCAAACAGCTTTATCCGGAGGCAGATATTCATATCAAAGGATTTGAGGATGCAGCGTTTGAAGATAATTTCTTTGATGTAGTCGTGGGCAATGTTCCGTTTGGGGATTTTAAGGTGTATGACAAAAAGCATAACCCGCAGGAATTTAAGATACATGATTATTTCATCGCAAAATCCATTGATATTGTTCGTCCCGGTGGTATTGTGGCAGTTGTTACAACAAAAGGGACATTGGATAAGCAAAACAGCAGTGTCAGAAGATACCTTGCACAGAGTGCGGAACTGGTTGGAGCTATACGGCTTCCCAATACGGCATTTAAGGGAAATGCCGGAACGGAAGTAACCAGTGATATTTTATTTTTCCAGAAGCGGGAGCGTAAGATTACGGCAGAGCCGGACTGGATACACCTTGGCATGACAGAGGATGGCATTCCGGTAAACAGTTATTTTGCCGAACACCCGGAAATGATGTTAGGGAAGATGGAGTATGACAAGGGAAGGTTTGGCGAAAATTCCAACTATACCATCTGTGTCAATCGGGAGGAAAATTTTTCCATGTATCAGGCATTGCAGGATGCGGTAGAAAATATCCATGCAGAACTGGCTTCTTTTGAGCAGAAAATGGAGCAGAAGGAACAGGCAGAGGAATATATCCCAACCGATCCTGATGTAAAGAATTTTACCTATACATTCGTGGACGGCAAATTGTATTACCGCAAAGATTCCCGGATGTATGTGCAGGAAATGGGGGATAAGGCTGTGGAGCGTATTAAGGGTATGGATGCCATAAGGGGTGCAGTCAGACACCTCATTAAAATACAGTATGAAGGCTGTAATGAGGCAGAGTTAAAGGAAGGGCAGGAAAAGCTGAATGACACATACGATTCCTATGTGAAAAAATATGGGTATCTTACATCACAGGCAAATGCAAGAGCGTTCCGGGATGATGGGGATTATCCTCTGCTCTGTTCGCTGGAGATGGTGGATGAGGACGGCATTGTTACAAAGGCAGATATGTTCACAAAGCAGACGATAAAGGCAAAGGAGAACATAGAGAGTGTGGAAACAGCAGTGGAAGCACTGAACATTTCCATCAATGAGTTTAATGGTGTAAATATCCCGTTTATGTTAAGCATTTACGAACCGGATATCAGTGACATGAAAAAAGACGTGGCAACGAAGGAGAATGAGGAAAGGAAGGGAACAGCAGGGCAGGAGGTATCAGCGGAGGATATTGGATTTTCTGAAAAGCTGACTAAGGAACTTCAGAGGGCGAAAATGATAGAGGAATTAAAAGGTATTATTTTCTTAAATCCGGTTTCCTACAACGAAAACAATCCGGATGCGGGATGGGAAGCAGCCGATGAATATCTGTCGGGTAATGTCAGGGATAAGCTGCGTGCTGCCAAAGCCTTCGCCAGTGAAAAACCGGAACTGTTTGCCGATAATGTGGCAGCTCTGGAGAAAGTACAGCCGAAAGATTTGGATGCTTCCGAGATTGATGTGCGGATTGGCACAACATGGATTGAGCCGCAGGACTATGAAACATTTATCTATGAATTCTTAAATACACCGAGAAGGGCAAGGGCTGTCCGTACACAATGGTATACTTCTGGTATACAGGTACACCTGAATAAGTACAATATGGAATGGTTTATTGAAAATAAGTCGCTGGATAAGCAATCCGTAGCAGCCACAAAAACCTATGGAACCGAGAGGATGGATGCTTATACGATTTTTGAGAATACCTTAAACCTTCGGACAATAACAGTGCGTGACCGGATAGAGGACGGGGATGGAAAGTATCATTATGAGGTCAACCAGAAGGAGACGATGCTTGCAAGGGAAAAGCAGAACCAGATACAGGAAGCCTTTAAGGAATGGATTTTTGCAGAGCCGGAGAGAAGGAATAAATATGTGGATTATTACAATGAAACATTCAATAATGTGCGGCTCCGGGAATATGACGGCAGCCATTTACAGTTTCCGGGGATGAACCCGGATATCCACTTAAACCCCCATCAGGCAAATGCGGTGGCAAGGGTTCTAATGGGTGGGAATACATTGCTTGCCCATTGTGTGGGTGCCGGAAAAAGTTTTGAGATGATGGCAGCCTGCATGGAGCAGAAGCGTCTGGGACTTGCAAATAAGACCGTCATGGTTGTGCCAAAATCCTTAATCGGGCAGACAGCCAGTGAGTTTCTGCGGCTGTACCCATCTGCAAATATCCTTGTGGCTACAGAGAGGGATTTTGAAAAAAGCAGGAGAAAGCAGTTTATTTCCAGAATAGCCACAGGGGATTATGACTGTATTGTTATGTCGCATTCCCAATTTGAAAAAGTGCCGGTGTCGCAGGAGAGAAAACAGGCGATGCTAAACCGGCAGATTGATACAATCAGCTATGCGATTGCAGAGATGAAAGAACGCAATCAGGAACGGTGGACGATTAAGCAGATGGAGAGGCAGAAAAAAACTCTGGAGGAACAGCTAAAGAAAATGACAGACGAGGGACGCAAGGATGACCTAATAACTTTTGAGGAACTCGGCATTGACAGTATTATGGTGGATGAAGCACATGCGTTCAAAAATCTCGCCATATTCAGTAAAATGAATGTGGCGGGCATTACCGGAAGCGGCAGCCAGAGGGCAATGGATATGTTCTTAAAATGCGAATATATCAATGAATTAAACGGTGGCAGGGGAATTGTATTTGCTACGGGAACTCCCATCAGCAATACGATGTGTGAGATGTATGTCATGCAGTCCTTTTTGCAGAAAGACACTTTAGAGCAGATGGGGATATATCACTTTGACAGTTGGGCAGCAAATTTCGGGGAACAGACAACGGCGTTGGAGCTGACGGTGGAAGGCAGCGGCTTCCGGTTTAAGACAAGGTTTAATAAATTTACCAATCTGCCGGAACTCATGAACCTGTATAAAGAGGTGGCAGATATCCAGACAAGGGATATGTTAGACTTGGATATTCCGACACTCCGGGATGGGAAATATATCATTGTTGATTCAGAACCGGACTGGTATGTGAAGCAGGTTATGGAGGATTTTGTGAAACGGGCAGAGGCAATCCGTAATGGAAATGTTGATCCGAGTGTAGATAATTTCCTAAAGATTACCCATGAGGCAAGGCTGCTGGGAACAGATGCAAGGCTTCTGGATGCGGATGCACCGGACAATCCGGAAGGGAAATTGAATAAAGTGGTCGCTAATGTCATGGCAGAGTACCGAAAAGCGAAAGAGCAGGGAATTATCGGGACACAGCTTATTTTTTCAGACATTGGGACACCAAAGGGAGCATGGAATCCGGAGGGAATGACAGGCTCCTTTGATGTTTACAACTATATCAAGACAAAACTGGTAGAGAAGGGGATTCCGGCAGAGGAAATTGCTTATATCCATGATGCCAAAACGGATACCGCCAAAGAAAATCTGTTCCGGGAAATGAGGACAGGGGCAAAAAAGGTACTGATTGGCTCCACCGATAAGTGCGGAACTGGGGTAAACGTGCAGACGCACCTTGTAGCAATGCATCATGTAGATTGCCCCTGGAAACCTTCCAGCATTGAGCAGAGGGAAGGGAGAGGGCTGCGGCAGGGCAATGAGAACAGTGAAGTTGCAGTTTACCGTTATGTGACAAAAGGGACATTTGATGCCTACAGCTGGAGCCTTGTGGAGAATAAGCAGCGGTTTATTTCGCAGGTTATGACAAGCAAGGCAGTGGCAAGAATCTGTGAGGATATTGACGAGGCAACGTTAAGTTATGCGGAGATTAAGGCGGTAGCCACAGGCAATCCGCTGATTAAGGAAAAGATGCAGATTGACAATGATGTGCAGCGGTTAAAAATGTTAAAAGCATCTTATGACAGCCAGCATTACAGCCTGCAGGACCAGTTTATGGTCAAGTTTCCAAAACTCATAGCGGCGGCAAAGGCAAAGCTGTCCTGTGTCCATGCGGATGTAAAGGTAAGGGATGAACAGTTGTTATTGCCTGTGGAGACGGAGTTTGCCATTACCATAGGCGGAGTGAAATATACAGAGCGTGTGGAGGGAGGCACCGCCATGTTAAAGGCGGCTGGCGGGGTAAAGACAGGTACAATCGGTGAAATCGGGGAGTACCGGGGCTTTACCCTGCTGGTGGAAAAAAACTTTATGGGAGCGGATTATCTGGTACTTCGGGGAAAGACGGAGTATAAAACGGATTATTCCACTTCCCCGGTGGGGAGCATGGTAAAAATAGAGAACCTTTTTAACGGGCTTCAGGGCAATATTGAATTTCTGGAGAAGAGACTGGAACAGTATGAGCGTGATATGGAGCAGGCAAAGGCAGAGTATGAAAAGCCGTTCCAGCATGAAGCAGAGCTGAAAGAAAAACTGCACCGCCAGTTTGAACTCAATACACAGCTTGATTTGGAGAATAAGCCGGTGGAAGCAGAGAAAGAGCAGACCGGGCAGGAAGAAACGCAGGAACAGCAGGTAACGCCGACGGACAGTTACTGGTACCCACAGGAAGAAAGGGAGGTTTCTGGCTATGTGGCAGAACCGGACAGGGAAGGCTATGTAGCAGAGGGAGGAATTTGTATATAGTTGAGGAAAGAAAGGAGAGCCGATGAGGAAAAACGGAAGAAGTGCAGTATGTTTTATTTTGCTGGGGATTGCCATTGTGGTAATCCCCTTTCTGCTCCGTATGCGTCGGGAGCAGGACACACAGATGTATGTCAAAGAATTTGAGGAGGAAGAACATGAGGAAAAGACTGATAAAAAGAAAGACTCCAAGGAGAAATTCTCCTTATTATCGAAAGAGGATGTTATCGGGATTATTGAAATACCGGACTTGAATATCAAATATCCCATTTTTGAGGGAACAGGAAATACACAGCTTAATGAAGGTATCGGACACATGACAGAGACAGCCGGATTATGCGGCAAAGGTAACTGTGTCCTAGCCGGGCATAACGGAAGCAGAAGGGGTGTCTACTTTACCTATCTTGGCAACATAGAGGCAGGGACAAGGGTAAAGCTCACAAATAAAAAGAGGATAACGCATGAGTACATGGCACAAGAGATGCGGGTGGTAAGCCCCTATGATGAATGGGTAACAGAAGAATCAGAAGATGAGATTCTGACACTGTTTACCTGTGCAAGTCATGGGACAAGGCGGTTTGTGGTAAAATGCGTTCCGGTGACGGAAGGGGGTGATGCAGATGGACAGCCAGTACAAGCTGGGCGAGATTGAGGACATTGTGACAGAGATGGAGGAATTACTTGACATACCGGATGAACTGGTGGAGGGGGATGAAGAATACCAGATTATTTGCTGTGGCTGGTGGGTATATATTCCTGCATTGGATTTATGTCTGCATGAGGGGGCTTTTCTGGTGTATGACGAAAAGGAGCAGGAGTTTATGCCGGACTTTTCTATCACACTGATTCGGGAAAACGGTCAGGATGGCTGGCTGTATTATGAGCAGGACGGTTTTGTGATAAGCCTTGCAAACTGGCTTCGGGGCAGGCATGAGATTTCAGCCATAGAGAATATGGAATGTGTGCTGTGCAGACCGGAGGAAACAGAGTAACTATTTTAATGGTACGGGAAGGTGTACAGATTGGAACCGCCATAAAGGGCGGCAGAATGGAGGATGTTATGAGATATGAAGTAAATGTAAGCAGGCTGGAGAATCCATCGGGTAATATTCGGGGATTTGTAAACGTGGTATTCAATGGTTGCTTTAAGGTAAGCAATATCGCTGTTGTAGAGGGGAAGGAGGAAAACATATTTGTATCCATGCCACGCTATGCAACAAGAAGGGGCGATGAAGATTACAAGGATGTGTGCAATCCAATCACAAAAGAGTTTCGGGAGGAACTTTATGGCACGATTCTGGATGCCTTTGATACCTTAGAACCCGGTGAACATACAAAAGTCAATATCGGAAAGGATGAGAAGAAAGAACCGATTGACTTTAATGTGAAAGTGACACCATTTGAGAGGGAAGGAAGCAATATCCGTGGGCTTGCCAGAGTTTATCTGGCAGATGCATTTGTGATAAACAATGTGTCCCTGTTAGAAGGCAGGAACGGACTGTTTGTGGCAATGCCGTCTTATAAGGCAAAACAGGCAGGCGAGAGTGGAAAGAGCGAGTATCAGGATATCTGTTATCCGGTAACAAAGGCATTTCGTGAGAAACTGTATGGTGCGGTTACAGAAGCATACGAGCTGGCAAAGGAAGGACAGGAAAAGCAGCATACTTCGGAAAAGTCAGAGAAAAATGGGAAAGCGGCAGGTAAGGATGAAAGGTGGCAGGAGGCACCAGACGGGGATACACCATTTCGATAATGTTTAGCAGATAAAAAAGAGGCAGATAGAAGCAGGAGACTTCCTTACGCTAAAAACAGTTAAAATTATATATCCGTCAGGCATGGGAAAATGTCTGGCGGGGAAAGGAGAAGGAAATGGAGCAGACAACAAACAGTGTAAAAATGACAAAAGACCGGATTATAAAAGAACTTATAGACTTGTTGAATCAGAATCAGCAGAAAGAGGCAGCTAATAATGTATTTGAAATGGCAGCATACATTGACGGTATGGAACAGAAAATGGATGCAGTCTTGGAGGAACTCATAAATGTCCGAAAGCAGTTTGCGGAGCTTAAGGGCGTGCAGGAAAGAAAAACAGTGCGGGAGACCTTATCTGGCATGACAGATAAGCTGGAACAGCAGTACCAGAAGCTGAAGAATCAGATACTTGAAGTCAAAACAGAGGTTAGGGCAAAGACTGCGGAGATTGTAGCAGAGACAAAACAGAGAGGGAAAGCTGCCTTAAACAGAGTGTCAGAGTTTCTCGGAATTAGGGAAAAGCTGCAAAATATCCGACAGAATTTACAAGCGTCTATAGCAGATGTGGATAAAAGCATTGGCAAGATAGATGCTTTGGGTATGGGGATGCGAGAAGCAGGGCACATAATTGCAAATACTTTTCGTACTTTCGCAGATAAGCCGGAAAAGGAATACAAGGAGAAGACATTATCAAAAACAGAGCTGCTAAAGAAGCCCTTTCAGGCAAAGAGGAAACTGTTGTCCGGTATCTTGGATTATGCGGATGCTGCCATAGAAAAGACGGAACTGTTTTCTACAGATATAAGAAAACAGCGGCTGGATAAGGCAGAATGGGAAAAAGGCAGTATTGGCGACATGGAGGCTGTAAATCCGGCTGAACTTGCAAGGGTGGCAGAGCCAGAGTTCCAGTATGGAGCAGAGGATTTTGAGGCACACCAAAAGGAAGCAGAGAAGGCAATGACTAAGGATAACGTAATAAAGAATGTGCCTGTAAAGAGCGGAAAAAGTCGATAGAGAAAGAAGTCCTCCTGAATTGAACTTAGGTTTGATTCAAGAGGATTTTTTTGCTTTGTTGGTCGTTTTCTGCAAAAATGGGACACATTCTGCAAGGGATATTGATATTATGTTTAAATTTGTTATGATTTTCTTGTGAGTTTTATTATGCAGGCATATATAAAAGACTTATAAGTGATTATAATGAAAATTATTTGTTATAATCAAATAACTAACAACAATTTCATTTAAAAAGGAGGAAATGGACTATGAAACTTAAAAAGATTATAATTTCAACATTATCTGCAGTAGCTATTATGTTTGGCACTCTTGCTCCTGCAACATCAACTATGGCAGTGGAGAGTCAAGTCATTGAGATTGATGACATTGAAGTTACACCAGAGCAGTTGTCGGATGGAGTGACAGTTGTATTGACAAAAAATGAAGATGGAACATTTGAGCAGACAGTTTATTACGATACGGATATTGCATCTATTCCGCAACCCATGGCTACGGCAGACGGAGAATTGGAATGGGCAGTATTCCATTTGGGCTTCAATGATTGGAATGATGATACAGGACGGCTGTATTTTACAATTTCTGCAGATGAGCCTATGAGTAAAGTTACAGGGAATGCTTATGTAAAAAGTACAAGCTATTTGTTTCCGACAACTTACTATAGTGACTCGTTTAATAAAAAACTTAATGGATCAATGAATACTAGCCGTACATTGCAGGATGATGTTGATACAGGGGATGCAGGTAAAGTGCGTGTTGGTTTTTCAGGCGTAGTTTTAGTAACTGTAGCCAATGAAAAAGGATATTTCTCAAATACGTCACAGGTAGTAGAAAGATAGAGAAGTAGCACTGTAAAGAAATGCAAAATATGAGAAGTAACATGCTTTTTATTTGTTGCTAAAATGTGCAGTGTTATTAATATGACAGGGGGGTTAATCATAAGGTATTAGTCTCCCTTTGGTGGAGGTTTGAATGAAAAAGTATAAGGTGCTGGATATTTTTTCTTATGTATCAAAAAATATAATAGATTTGAATCAATTAGAAGATATTTTTCATAATGGAATTAATGATGCGAGATATGTTGTTAATGGTTATCATGCAGAAAGATATGAGCAAGGTTGCAAATTAGAGGAAAATATAAAGATGGCAGTATGTGATTTAGAGAATGAAGGGAAAAACATTGCATTTATTAAAGAGCATAAAAAGATAATAGCCGTGATAGGATATAAAGAACTCCTTTGTGAAATGTAAGAATGAACAGAAAAAATGGGCAGATCAGATAGAAAATTTAAAGTATTGGCAGCAACAGGCGAGTGGAAAACAGAAGTCGGATATTAGTCAGGAAATAGGAAACTGTTGTAAGGCACATAAACGAATTTCGACATTGGCAAGCCAGATAGGGGCAGTAAACACACAATACAACCAGCGGGTATCACAGCAGCATATGGAAACTGCGAAGCGAAGAGATTATATAGCCTCAAACTTTGGGGAACGTGGCAGGGGATGGAAAGAGAGGATGCACCAGAGAGCCTTGATTCGGAAAGGGCAAAAATGCGATTGTATTAAAGGGAGTAGAGGATAGAGATAATTTGGATAAGTAGAGAATATGTAGAAGTCTTTGGGATATTGGGACATCATAAATTGATATTGCATTTTCTGGGGGAAGTAAATATTCGGCATCATTAAGTTCCTGAATAATGGAATAGAAATAGTGGTGTTGAAAGGGGAATTTTTGCATCAAAGAAATGTAGTCATAACCTTCAAGAACAGAAACCATAGTAAAGCCAGTTCATGAAGGATATTTTTAGTACAATCGGAAATTTTTAAATCATCTATATGAAAATCCATAATTTTTCACTAATTTATTCATTCCATTTTACTCGTAATAAAGACAAATTAGCAATACATAAAGCAGAAAATAACAATTTTTAGCAGAAAGTGGGTTAATATACGACATTGGAGAGGAAAACTAATGCTTTTATAGAAACAGTATAGTGAAAGAGAGTTTATTTTATGACCATTTTCTGCAATAATAAACCGTTTTCTGCAAGAGAAATTGAATTTTTTGCCTGCTTTGCTATTATATAATTGTTCATATATTGTAGCCATATACAAGGATTTGTTATCAATGCTTTTAAGGAGGTATTTTAGAAATGAAAAAATTATTATCATTGATTACCTGCTTTGCACTTTGTGCAATGCTTGTTATATCGGTTTTGGTAGCCGAAGTAAAGGCGGCAGAGAATGTGGTGGTTGAGGAGGTTACTGTTGATAATGAAGCTGTAGCATATACGACAGGTTACTTTACCGGACAGACAGGAAGAATGAACTCATGGGAAGGTACAGAGTCAGCACCATTTACGATTTCATCAGGCTCTATTCCTAGAAATGCAGTGGTTACAAAAGTTACACTGAATGTGACAGTTAGTTCAGGAAGTTCAGGATTTTATATCTTTGTAGAATGTCCAGATGGTACATATGCAGAAAGATATGTATCAAGAAGTGGGGAAATAGTGATAACCGATTTGAATGGATGTTTGGCTTATGGTCAATGGAAGATTTCGATTATGTCCGTAGGTCAGGTTGCTACTGCAACAGCTCGAATGAGAGTAGATTATTCATATTAATTCATGTTTATTTATATGGCTGCAATCAAAATGAAAGGTGCTATACTCAGAGGGTGAGTGTAGCACCTTTAAAAGTATTAAATACTGTTTTTTTGCTTGGCAATCTTCTGAATGGTTAGATAAATGTGTCAAATTGGTTCTTGCTTGTATTTGATCCAATTATTTTTGAATTGAACAATATTCTATCGGAAAATATATCATCTAAGATATCATGTGAAACGGGTTTTCCCACAGTCCATCCGGGTACTTTCTCTTTAATAGCGTTAGAAACTTTTTCTGAAATGTCTTTTTCCAGTTGTCCCAATGTATATGCTGCAGATACTCGATCACTTACTTTTAGCGTTTTATAGTATTCGTTCTTTGCACGTGCCAAAGTTTCCCAGTCTGCTGCATTATCGCCTGACATGCCATAATATTTGTAAAAAGAATCTTTTACGCTATTAAAAACACGCTGTTTCATTTCATCAGATACTTTAATGATTTTTTTTGCATTGGGATTGTTAGTAGCACACATCCCCTCAACACCATAAGAATTTTTGCGATGTCCTGATAAGAAATCTTCTAATGTATTCCTATGATAACCGCCTCTGCTTACAGATGATGTGCTTGTTTTGGATTGAGAAAAAGCCGTTCTTTGCGGGAATAGCTTTGAGATATTTATATTTGTCTGTCCTATACGCATATGCAAACCTCCTTAAATACTTTTATTTAAGTATAGCATACGCTAAAAATCATTCATATGCCATTTTCTGCAATAGGAAGTCATTTTCTGCAATGAAAATTACATAAAATAGACTAAAATTAGTCCATTATCAGTAACCTTATTGAATACAATGTTTGAAAAGGACTGAAATGGGTTCAGAAGTATGGTGATAACATGGAGCAGAAAATAAAACAGGAAAAATATTTATCAGGAAGAATATCAAGCGTATCAGAAAAGAAAAAGGGACACGGCAGACTGAAATGGTAGATTTGATGCAATTACAAAATGTACCCATAACCAGAGAAGCATTAGTGAAGATAGAAAGGGGAATACAGTATATACAACAGGCATCATAGCTTAGAGTAATCAGAAACATATTGGAAACAACGTATGATGAATTGCTAAAATAAGAACGACAGATCAGACCGGTGTGATCTGTCATTTTATTTTATAGTTTACATATTTATCCAATTGATAACAATTCCTTCATTGCTGCAGCAAACGAATTTGAAGATGAGAGACTTTGCTTTAGCGTACATTCATTGCAGGCAGGCATTTGTGAAAGCATACTGATTTTATGCTTTTTCCATAACAGAGCAGCATTTTTTTCTGGCAGAATCTCAAAAATATATTTATCCTGCCAGTTGTCAAATATAATTCCGTTATCCGTTAAAATATAATATGTCTGCATGGTAAGACAATAATCTTCTTTGCATATTGGGTATAAGTTATGAGCTGTTATATGCTTAAAATCATCTAAGCAGGATATATTTTTTTGGAACAATATAGGGTAAATTTTTGATGGGAACTGGTATTTATCAAAATATTCTTTGATAGATAGTATAGAGCGTATTTCAATATTATACTCCTGACAGATTTGTTCCAACTCTATGACTGTTTTTTCTCCTAAGTTTCGGAAATGCAGAATTTCTTCTTTGGGGTAGGAAGAAAGCTGCGAAAGATACATTACACCATTTCGTATAAGAGCGTTTTGTAGGCACTTTGACATAGGTACATCATACACTGATATTTCATTGCTTGGCGGCAGCAGATAGCCTAAAGGATTCAGTTCGTTAATTAGGGGTTCGATGTTAAAATTTTTTGGGGATTTATTCACCAGAGTAATATAGTTTTGTCCTGCCAGTTCTGAAACCATTATCAAGCCTATACTTTTCAAGGCTGACTTGGAGGCGGCAGAAATGTTTAGGACTTGAATTTTCATATCTATATCATTTCTCCTTTATTCTTGGGGTTGAAATGGAAACAACCTTAGTATAACACTTTTTCTGAAAAATACAAATGTGAAATGGACTAAAATGGGTTCAAATTGAGAAATTAAAATTGTTTCATAATAGTAATAAGAAAAAGCAAATATGAAATTTCTAATATTATATTGTACTTGTGTCAAAATCTGCATAATATGGTCGTTTTCTGCAATTTAATTGACTAATGTACTAAAAGAACATAAAAATATGGGAAAATAAACTTATTAAAGTATGTATATTATCTTTTCACACTGTGAATGTAGAGAAAGAATTAAAGGAATTAGCAAAGTGTGTCGAAATACAGATTAGTTGGAGTATAGAATATCAAGAACAGACTATTATAAAATTATCTGGGGAAGGAGGAATTAAAATAGATGTTCAGGATTGCTATATGTGATGATGAAAGTTTGTTTGCAGAGGAACTAAAAGAACTGATTTCCAGTTATATGATGGAAAAAGGTCTTGTTTTTGAAATAGATACATATAGCTCTGGTGAGGCGTTGGTAGCATCGGGGATTGAGGTAGTACGGTATACTGTTGTGTTTTTAGATATCAATATGGAGAAGATTGATGGTATCATGGTGGCTGAGAAAATCAGAGAAGTAAGCAGGGAAGTATTTATTGTATTTGTGACTGCTTATGTAAATTATTCTTTAGAGGGTTATCGTTTAGATGCCGTTCGGTATTTGTTAAAGAGCAATGCAAACTTTCAGAGCACAGTGCGTGAATGTATGGATGCCATTATGGACAAACTTAACTATATAGTTGTAAAAAAGGAATTTGATTTTAAAGAAGGTACAAAAGAAGTGTCTCTGGAAAGATTACTGTATATCGAAAGCAATCTGCATAAACTTGAGTTTCATGTTATGGAGGATGATATGAAGATTTATACCATGTATGAAACTCTGAATGCATTGGAAGATAGACTGGCAGCAAATGAGTTTATAAGGATACATCAGAGTTATCTTGTGAATATTAAGTACATAAAGAATGTTGTCAGGTATAAAGTGGTATTGACAAATGGGGTTGAACTGGTCATACCAAAAGTAAGGTATACATACGTTAAGGAACAGTTTATATCATATCAGGGAGAAGTTTAAATGTCTGATTTATTGTCGGAAATATTAATATTATTTTTTGAAGTGTTATGTAGTAAGATATTCTATGAAACATTTGGAAAGGTACGAAACAAAGGCTGGATTAACATTGCTCAGTTAATATTATTAGAAAGCAGCGTACTTGTAGTTGCAAGTGCATTGTCAAATATTTTTTTATTAAAGCAAATTGTGGTGGCTTCGATATATGCTTTATTTATGTTTTGGCATGTGAAGGTCAGTATTAGGAAGTCATTTATATTGGCATTATTATATCAGGCGATATTGCTATCAACAGATTATTTGGCATACGCTATTAATAACGAGCTGAAGTTGGGTAGTAATGTGGTAGGAAATCAATATAATTTGGAGAATGTGTTAGTCATTCTGCTTGCAAAGGCACTTGTATTTTTGTGTGTTCTTATAATAAAAAAACAGTTAGGAGAGAAATCTACTGAAATACTTGTTGATGCAGACTGGCTGAAATTACTGATTTTTCCCATATTTACGATTATAATAATAACATCTATGCTTTCTTTTATTAAACATGTAGAAACTTCAGAGCAGACTATGTTGTTATTTATAGGTGCTTTTGCCATGATCGGAATGAATATAGTAGTATTTTATTTAATAAATGATATTGTGGAAAGGGAAACACGACTTTATGAAAACAGGATTTTTCAGCTTCAAGCTAAAAGACAGGTAGAAAAATATGAATTAATATCAGAAAATTTTGACAAACAGAAAAAAAGGACACATGAATATAAGAACCAGATCGAATGTGTGGAATCTTTGTTAGAAAAAAAAGAGTATGTAAAATTAGAAGAGTATGTAAAGGGAATATGTGGCAGACTAGATAAAGAATTAGATGCCATTGATACCAATAATGTAATTGTAAATGCGATTTTAAATACAAAATATCAGGAAGCAGAAGCAAATGGGATTGTTTTTGTTCTGCGGGTAAATGATTTGTCGAAGTTGAGGATTGCTGATGAGGATATAGTTACAATATTATCGAATCTGATGAATAATGCGATAGAGGCATGTAAAAAGTGCGACAGTAGCAGAAGAATACTAAAATTGAAGTTCGTTAATGAAGACGGCATGATAAAAATAGGGGTTAGAAACACGTTTAACAATCCCATTCTTTACGAAAATGGAGAAATAAAATCTACAAAAATGCTACAGGCAGAGGAACACGGAGTAGGGATTAGAAATATCATAGAAGTTATCGAGAAGTATGATGGATCATATGTTATAAAAGATGATAATCAAGAGTTCTACTTTTCCATTATCATTTCTGATTGATAAAAAGCATCTTATAAGTCAGATTGACATTATAGGATGTTTTTTTGTGCCATTTTCTGCAAAAAGTGGTCACTTTCTGCAAGGCATATTGTAATCTTTTTAATTATATATAAAATTAAAGCATACATATCAAGGAGGTAATAATATGGATGTTAATTCTGTATTAGGCGGTCATTTTTCTGTTCAAACACACAAATTTGCCAAAAAGTCTACATCAAACATAGCAAGTGTTAATCAAACTCAGGGAATATCAGAGGCTGAGAAATTGGAAAATTTTAAGAAGGAAATTTGGAAAGAGATAGATGCTATGCCGTGGGGATCAAATATTTCGATACAAATAACTGATAGTGCTTTTGAAAAAATGATGATAGATAAAGAATTTAAAAGCAAAATGATTAACATCATTAGAGAAGATGCTCGTGGTTCAAATATGATGTGTGGTGGAACCTTAATACACATTGATGAGAATGGGTATTCAGGTTATTCATATATGCAGGATCATGCAAAAGAGGCAGGAACTGCGTTTGAGATGCATTCCAAAGATAAAGATAGTTTTTATACAAAAAAGTGTAAAAAAGATCAATTAAATGAACTTTGGGAGAAGGAGAGATTAAAGAAACATCAACAGCAGAAAAAGATTGACGATGAGTATTTGGAAGGTTTGCTTTTAAAAGAGATATTTCAACATAAAGAAGAAGTTGCAAAATTATATGAGGAAAAGACTGTCAAATTATAACATTTAGATATGTAATTACCATAATTAGGTAAATCATATAAATATATCTAGGAAGGAGAAGATGATCATGGGAAGAACATTAGGAAAGAAAAACAGTGTACAGGATGGTACATTGGTAGCGTTTGCTAGTTGTAGCTGTGATTCAATGTGCAGCATTTTGGGATGTGATTGCAGTACAAGCGATACGGCAAGCAATACTTTAAGATTGCAGAATTATTCCAAGTTGTTAACAAAAGCAATCTCAGGAACATGGGCATTTTAAGGTTAAGATCAGCGTAGCATATGAGGGTGGGCAGTACTATGTATTGTCCACCTAATATTATAAAGAAAGTTGGATTAAGATGAATGATAAAATTCCGTTTATAAAATTGTTTAAGACATTAGATAATTTCTATTTTTTTGATGTCAATAGTAATTCAATAGTGCGTATTAACGAGACTGTATCTCATAAGATAGAGAATTTAATTGCAGGAAATGATATTCTGAATCAGGATATGGATATTGTGAAACTAAAAAAACGTGGGTATTTAAAAGCTAATAATGAGAATATTATAGTAAAACATTCAGCATTGAATACAGTTAGTGAATATATGAACGGTAATTTAAGACAGCTTATTTTACAAGTTACACAGAATTGTAATTTAAGATGTAAGTATTGTGTTTATTCTGGTTCATATGTCAATCGAACTCATACGAAAAAGAGAATGAGTTTCGAAATCGCAAAGCAGGCAGTGGATTTTTACTTTACTCATAATATAAATAAAGATGCAGGTGTAATTAGTTTTTACGGTGGAGAACCTTTGCTAGAAATGGATCTTATCAAGAAAATTGTTGCATATAGTGAAAAGTTATATGAGGGGAAAGAATTAAGGTTTAATATGACTTCAAATGCTACTTTATTAACGGATGAAATAGCAGATTTTTTGTATCAACACAATTTTAATCTTACAATTAGTTTGGATGGTCCAGAAGAAGTACATAACCAAAGTAGAGTATTTGCGGATAGTAAGACGGGTACTTTTCATTGTATTATAAGAAATTTAGAGAAAATGATAGGTCGATATCCTGATTATATTTCCAATATAAGTTTTAATGCAGTGTTAGATATAACAAATGATTTCAAATGCAGTAGCAATTTTTTTACATATGATTTTATGAAAGATACAGTTGTTGGTGCAACAACATTAAACGAAAATGGTAATAAACAAGAAATTCAGTATAGTGAGATGTTTGACATAAATTATCGATATGAATTGTTTAAATGTTATTTAAAGTATATTGGAAGATTAGATAAAAAGTTTGCATCCAAAATAGTAGATAATCAAGTGGGATCATTGAAACAAGAAATACATGAAAAAATAAAAGCACCATATAGCCGGGGAAAAACATGCCATCCATCTGGACCATGTATAGCTGGAGCAGTAAGGTTATTTGTGACAGTTGAAGGAGTTTTTTATCCTTGCGAAAGGGTAAGTGAAACCTGCAACGCATATGTTATAGGTAATTTACAGGATGGATTTGATATAGAAAAAATAAAAAGTTTATTAAATGTAGGTGCATTAACATCAGAACAATGTAAGAATTGTTGGGCGATAGAATATTGTAATTCATGTGCATCTGGCATAGATGATGGAGATAAACTTTGTCCAGAAAAAAGGTTGGCACGATGTAAAGATATCAAAAAAGGGTGTGAGTTAAGAATGATTGAATATTGCACATTGAGAGAAATGGGGTGTAGTTTTGAATAGAATCGCAGTGTTTCCATATGATGATAATTTTTATCCTTTTTTAAAATACTCCCCAAATATGATTGGTTTTGAAATAAGTAAGGTATTTAGTATTCGTGGTTGGGGGTATGTGGGAGAAAAGATATTTGATGTTTTGGATACGACATCAAGAAATATACTTGTGGAAGATATATCAGAGAAAATGAATGTAGAAGAATTTGATATTTTTCTACTAGCTGAACCAGAGCATTATATAGATGAAAATTACATAGTTCAAATTATAGACAGAATGGCTCAGATGAATAAAATAATTTGGATTTTTAAAAGAATGTCCGATGAACTAATTGCTAAAATAAACACTATCTGTGAACATAATAATGTCAAAGTCCAATTTTTTTCAAGGGAAATAGAAGATGAAGATTTTGATGGAGAAGAAATTTTGTATGATATTAGTACACCTATAATAACAGTTGCTGGTATGGGAGAAAAGACTAATAAAATGGAATTGCAAATAAATTTAGCTATTTCGTTGCAAAAAGACAAGTATAAGGTTGTATGGGTATCCAGTAGAAATGAAGCTGTTTTGTATAATGGTCAGACATTCCCTGCGTTTATGTACGCTGATGGAGTATCAGAAAAGAAAAAAATTTTAATGTATAATCATTATTTAAAATGGATTGAACAGTCTGAAAAGCCAGATGTAATTTTAATAGGTATTCCAGGGGGAATAATGCCAGATAGCAAAAAACAGGTGGGATATTTTGGGATAACTTCCTATGAGATTTTAAATGCAGTAAATCCAGATTATTTTATTTTGTCGCTTTATGGCAATTCTTTAGGGAAAAATTATTTAGATGAGTTGCGTAACGTGATGAAGTATAAGTTTAATGTAGAAGTAGATAGTTTTTATGTAGGCAATACAGAACAAGATGCATATTCATTGGACAAACTGACACCGATTGAATATATACATTTAGGGCAATTAGTGGTAGACAAAAGGGTAAAGGAAGTGGATTATGCTGAAATTCCAGTTTATACTTGTAGCAATGTATCGCAACTATACCAAAGTATGATTGAGAAATTAGGCGAATATGATGATTTTCAATCATTGTGATTGGAGGCAAAAATGGAAGAAAAGATTAAAGAAATGATTAAAACAACACTAAATGTGAATATAGACAATATGACAGAAGAGGAGAAAGACTATCCGCTGTTGTCTAAAAGATTTGATGTGATGCCATACCAAATGCTTGTTTTTTTTACAAGGGTTGAGAAAGAATTTGGTATAAAAATTTCTAATGAAAGCATAGTAGATGGAAAATTTAATTCGTATAATGATATTTCAAAAATAGTATTGGAACTGGTCAGAGAAGATATGTAGCTGTTAAGGAGATACGCAGGTTTTATTAGGTCATTTTCTGCTATAAAGCATCCATTTTCTGCAAATCATATTGCTTTATTTGTAGTTTTTCTTTATACTTATAAAAAGGAGTGGCATAAAATATGATAGAAAAGATGGTATTGAATGTAGTGAATCTGATGGAAACAAAAAAAATAATAGAAAAAGCCAACAGTGAATATTATGAATATGCTTTGGTATCTATAATAGAACGCATAATAGCAGTCGCAACTATGCTGATTATCGGTGTATTTTTTAAGCAGTTCATATCAACAGTTATTTTTCTTGTATTTTTTCTTTCATTAAGGAAACGAACCGGAGGTTATCATGCTGATAAATTCTGGCAGTGCTATCTTGTGACGGTTATAACTTACATTGGAGTTATTTATGTTGCTATGGCAGTATCTGAAAAAAACTCTGTTCCTCTGTATGCTGTATTGATTATTGCAGTTCTTATTATTGAAGTTATAGGAACGGTAAATCATCCAAACATTGATCTGGAAAAATGTGAATTGCGGGAAACAAAAAGAGCGGCTAGATTACTTGTATTGATGGAGGCGGCAGTAATTGCGACATTGGTTATTTTAGGAATTAATCAATTGTATGTAAGTTATATGTCAATAGCTGTTATATTGTGTTCATCCTCAATGTGCTTAGCAAAAATATTAAAACAGGAGGTAAAGGTAAAATGAAACATGTAGAAAAATTAACAGACACGGTATTGAAGGTAGTGGAGAAGGTTGCCAGGAACGAAGTGGAAAAGAACGTGATAGGCGGAGCACCTAAATGTTCAGCGATTTATCATCAGCCGAAAAGACCGAAGAAAAAAGAAAACTAAATAATACAGATATTGTTGTGTAGAAGTTAGCATATGCACAATGAGTATTTTGAGGCTGCTGCACTAAGTAATTAGTGTGCAGTCTGTTTATTTTGGGAAGATCAGAATATATTAAATATTTATGTTTGCAGTGTGAACTTCAATAGTTGGTGGTAAAGATGCTATAATATGACAAGGGCATCAGTATGAAAAGAAAGCATACATGATTTGAGGGATATTATATGGATATAAATATCAGAGTCGCAATTATAGATAATGGGATTAATGAGTTTTTTATAAAAAGAAAGTTAGAAAAAAGTATCACCATCAACGAAAATGGTATTTGTATATCTGATACAAAAAAGACAGATCAACACCAATTCCAACATGGAACAAATTGTGCAATGATACTGGAGAAATATTGCTCAAACTGCCAGTTGATTAGCATAAGAATTTTGGACGAGAATGGAAGAGGAGCAATTAAAAGTATTTATCCAGCATTGGAATGGTGCTATAAAAATCAAATAAAACTGGGTAATTTAAGTTTAGGAACATCTGACTTTAGAGATTGTGAAAAGTTAAGAAGCCTGATCAATGAATGTGCTGCCAAAGGGATGATTATTATAGCAGCAACAGCCAATTCAGGATTTGTGTCATATCCTGCTAGTTTTACCAACGTAATCGGCGTAGCAACTACAGAAAGTCCTTTGACCTATTCCAATGATTATATGCAGATGGGAATAGATACCGTTGTACCATCTGAACATATAGTTAAAATATGTGATGAGGAAATAAAGACATCATTGAGCAATAGTTATGCCGCACCATATGTAAGTGCATTGATAGCCAATAGATTAAATGCGGATGCTACACTTGATATAAAGAAATTGAAGAAATACGCAAAAGAGCAAAGCCGTATTGAAATGGTTGAGGGAGTATATGAGCCAGACTGGGTTTATAAGGCATATGTAGTGGGCAGAGAGAAAAAGAGTAGGGCAAAGTATTACTTTGAAACGGTTTCGGGAGAGTACAACGAAATACGAGAGGACATAGATACTATAGTAGCTTTTACTATGGCTGACTTGGAAATGCAGGAGGTAAAAAGCAAGAACTTAATATACCTCGGAAAAAAGGATATTCATAATATAGATGTGCAAGGGTTCTTTTGGAGCAGGGAAACTAGGCAACAGCAGATTTTGAACAATCATTATCAGGGGGATGGTCTTGAAGTTCCGGTAGTGATATTGGCAATCGAAGCTGCGATAGATAGTTTCTATATACTTACGGAATTAAAGAGGGATTTTGCTAATGGCGGTTATAATGCATATACGATGGGAATGGAGCCAGAATGTGTGCTATATGGGTTAGAGTATATGCCAGAGCCTGTAACAGATCATGAAGCATGGAAAAACTTTATAGAGAGCCAAGTTTTTTATAAACAAAGTGATTTGGTCATATGGTGTGTTCCATTGGAAGATAGAGAAAAATTTTTGAAAGTATATCCTGATTGCAATGCGGAGATTAGTCTTATTAATGAAGAAAAAAATATTTTTGTTGAGTTTTCTTTTAAAGATGTAAAGTTCAAAAAAAAAATATCAGGATTAATTGATAGTAAAGATGTTGAGGAAATATATCACATTATAGAAACAAAACTGACGGAGGATGAAGATGGATAATAAAGAGGCTGTAAAGAGATTACTTCTGTTATTAAATAGATACAGAAAAACAATCATTGTGATTGTTTGGTGCCTGTTTATTTCTACGGGATTGAATCTTTGTGTGCCACTAATCAGCCAACGGATCATGGATGATGGTTTTATTGGTGGTAATAAGAAATTGCTGATTGAGCTGGTTTTGGCATCTATGGTAATTTACACTATAAATTCCCTTATAGATATAATTAAGGAAAAAAAACGTGTAGACATTTCGGCAAAGATACAGTATTTTCTTTCAGAACAGTCTTTTTCACATCTTATGAAGCTACGGGTTAATTATTTCAATAATACCAATTATGCGGAGACTCTGAACAATATTAACATGGATATTAACCAAATGACATCTATTGCTGACAGTAGCGTTTTTTTTGTGATTACGCAGGCATTTAGCATGACAGGCGGCATTATTGGGTTATTTATCATAGATTTCAGAATGACAATACTGGTGCTTTTATTTATACCGATCAAGTGTGTTGTGATGAAATATTTCGCTAAGAAACAAAAGCAGATTATGAACGAATTCATAATAAGAAATCAAAAATATGCGAAATGGTTTGGGGATACTGTCGGTGGGGTAAGGGAAATCAAGCTGTTTCATATCTTTGATAAAAAGCATGAGGAATTTGTACTTAACCAGAATGATATTATAGAGAAACAAAAGCAGATGAATATGTTAGGGCAATGGAATATGCTCATAGATAGCATTATGGTACAGTTCCTTTCTACGTTATTATATATATTGGGTGCAAATTTAGTGTTTAATATGAAACTTTCAGTAGGTAGTGTGTTTGCTTTCATTACATATAGCGCTTATGTTACAGGACCGATTTCTGCAATCCTTAATATAGGATACCTATTATCAGGGATTATTCCATCAACTAAAAGATACTATGCATTTATGGATTTAGAGGAAGAAAATGATAGCGGAAAAACTTTAGAGTTGTGTTTCAATGACTTAAAATTGGAACAGGTTTCTTTTGTGTATGAAAAAGATAAATATATTTTAAAGGACATAGACATTTTGTTTGCAAAAGGCAGTAAGACTGCTGTAATCGGGAATAATGGTTCGGGAAAGACAACGATTATCAATCTTCTTACCAGAATGTATGAGCCAACAAGAGGAAAGGTATTGTTAGGAGCAGAGAATGTGTCAGAACTGTCATTGTCGGAATACCGAAATATGGTATCCGTGGTAAGCCAGCAGATATACCTATTTAATGACACAATAAGAAATAATATCTGTCTGTATAAGCAGGTGGATGATGCGATGATAGAAGTTATTTGCAAAGACAGTGGACTTGAAGATTTTATAAAAGAAGTTTCTTTAGACTATGTGGTAGGACAGAATGGGGCAATGCTTTCTGGTGGACAGAGACAGAAAATAGCCCTTGCAAGGGCATTGATATGTGATAAGCCGATTGTTATATTTGATGAAGTTACTTCAAACACAGATGCTTATTCAGAACAGCAGATTAATGGATTGCTGAATACTAAACTGAAAGAAAAAACAGTAATAATGATAACACATAAGAAAGAGATATTAAACGAAGTGGATCAGATTGTTGTGCTAAAGGAAGGTGTGGTTGTTGATATAGGAACATATGATGAGTTGATAGATAAAAGCGATGCATTAAAGATTATGATGGAAAAAATAGATTGAGCATAAGAAAATCTTTTCAGAGTGGTAAAGTATGTCTGAAAGGATTTTTTGCCGTTTTCTGCAAAAACAGTCCACTTTCTGCAAGGGTAATTGACCTTTAACCATATTTTGCTATTATAAAAGCAGAAGAAATTTTTAATAGATAATGATATTGTAGAAATGGACTTCAAATCACTTTATCAAGGAGGATAAATTTATGGATGTTTCAAATGTAGGAGCAACAAGTGGTTATCAATATGAATCGAAAACTGCAAGTGCTTTACAGGAGGAGGTCAAGAACACACCTGATTCTGAAAAAAAGAACTTAGGTGTGATTGTTGAGATTTCAAAAGACTCACCAGAGGCACAGAGAATATCGGAAACAATACGGCAAAGAATAGAAGGGCAGCAGAGAGGAAAAGGCAATACTTCAATGCACAGGATCATTAACGGCGATAGTGTGAATGGTATGGTTAGCTTTTATGGTGCAAGCGTGACGAAAGAGCAAAGTGAGAAGTTGCAGAGTGTGATTATGGACTTGGAGCAGCAGGGATTTGTAAAGGCTACGCCTGATGCCAATGGTAGCTATCAGGCAGGTGATGAGGCATTAGGTTCGACATTAGAGCCGGGAACATATGCACAGCTTGGTCTTAAAGTTTCACAGCTTGCCTATGCATGTAAAGAAATGGGATTATCTGATGAAGCCGCAGAACTGATAACAAGTGCGTATGGTAAGCAGGCAGAGGAGAAGAACAATAAGGTCAACAGCATGATTGAATTTGCTGCAAAGCAGATAAAGAGTGAGCAGGAGAAGTTTTATAAGGAGCATGGAACACCCAATTATAAAAAGGGAGTCTCTAAGGAAAGGAATGCAACAGGAAAAGACAGTGTAGAAGTGAATAAGAAATCAAACAGCGACATTTATAAGATGTTTGCTAATCTTGATGTAAGCAGCAAAGAAAACTTCCGGAACAGCTTTGAAAAGGCAATGGTAGGATTCAGGGATTATTTTGTTTCTGATCCGATTGAAGATTATAACGGAACAGGTCGGGAGCAAAGACAGTTAGACGAACTGTTAAAGCGGTTTAATAATTTTATATAAAGCATAAGAAAGGGGAATTATTATGAAAGTTACAAAAGTGTTATGTGGAATTTTATCATGTGCAATACTTCTCGGAAATGTAAGCATAGTACACGCTGAAGAAACTCAAGGTGAAAGGAATGTTCCGGCACTGACAGTAGAGATGTTGGAGGAGAGTATAAATCTTTCAGCACAGTCTGCAAGAATGTCAGGTAATGTGTCCGCAGGATATGTTACAGGTTATTTGTCTGAAACATCGGATGGTGCTTTATTGTCTGTATAATGGGGTTAAAACCCTCGCCTTTTAGGCGAAACCTTTAGG
>CAMWUK010000012.1 GCA_947177415.1 uncultured Clostridiaceae bacterium | reverse complement strand
ACATCTTCATCATCATTCAAAAGATGAGAAACCGGTACTGTCACACCGGCTATTCTAGCACTTTCTTTTGGATTTCCTACAAAATGATACATGACAATACCATAAATAAATATCAGCCCAATGACCGAAGCAAATACCGCAACATACTTTCTTAATACCTTTTGATTGCTCCTGTTATTCCAAATCCATATTACCATTGCCGCAGTCCAATACATGATAAAAGTAATCCCGTAAATCCCGGTTATTGTCACGATTTGCAGCAGGTACAGATTTTGAAATTGTGTATAAGCATCAGACAAACCGCCTAAAATCGGATAGATTAAATAAATAATATATTCTATTAACACCATGATACTTGCAACAATAATCGTATCCTGAAATCTCATTTTGGATTTTATCCAATAGAAATACGGCAAAGCTTTTAAAAGCGCTAATAAAATGCCTACAATAATGCATATTTTTATATCCATTCCAATTACTTTCCAAAACTGCATCACAAATCCAAGGGCATAGCAAAGAATTATTGCAGAATACGCTTTTCGTGTTTTATCGAAATAACCCATACCAAGAAACAGAATAGGGTAAACCCATGCAAAAATCGGAATATTCCATTCCCCGTTGGAAAGTACATAAATTAGAAAACTTGTGATTATGTATATGAGAAAACTATGTTTTTTTAAAAACTGTTTCAAAAGAAATTCACCTCCAAATACCGATTTGTCGAATTGTTCAATATCATTATCGTACCACAAGCACACACACAATTCAATCAAATTGTACCTAAACTTCCTTTGCCTTATTCTTTGCATTCATCATCTGACTTGCTTGTTTCCTCTGCTCTGTGCTGACTGCCCTCGGCTTGTGGTAGCGGTCTGTTTCCCAGCTCGTATCGTGAAAGTTTCATAATGCTATTTTAAGATTTTTTGTAACTATTCAGGTAGAAACACGCATTTACTGTGTGTTTCGTAAGAAAAAGTAAATTTTGATTGTTCTAAGCCCTTCGCCAAAGGCGAATTTTTATGGGCTTAGAACGTAACTGTTCATGGTTCTGAACAGTTACGATTTTTTTGTCCATTAGTTATCGGGTGTATGGATTGCAGAATATTGTGGGTGGGTATTTTCTCTGTATTGGGAAATACGCTTTCATTTCATTTGATAATTACCGCTACTCATGCGTTTGTCTTGTATGGCAAGTTTGATATACTGGACGATGAAAAAATACTATGATAAAATAAGAAAAACTATATTAGATGAAGAAATGGTTCACAAGAAATCTATGATAAAGAAAATATTTTCAAAAGAAATGGGAGAAGTTGAAATATGTTTTTAAGATTTTTTGTCTATGCAGTGAATGATAATGATGCAATGGAAATTATTGATGATTGTTTAAATAGTATTAAAACATGCATTTTTAAAAAAAGTGAATTTATACTCAAACCATATTGGAAAATTCCTGATATGTATGTTGTTGAAGTGTCTTTAAAATTGAAGATTGAAAAGGTTAAATTTGTAAATTTTCTGGAAAGTATATCAGATCATTGGTTGCAATTTGGAAGTTCTGTGACAGATGAGCTATTGGCATCTGAAACAGATGGAATTTGTAAGTATATGAAAAATAAGATATCCATGGTTAACATATTTTTTGAAAATGATGAATTGTATTTGGTTGCTGATTGTCTTTGGTAGTTGGGAGATTAAATATCTTTTTCGGGAGCATCCACTTACTATAGCACATAGCAATCAACTTTTATTTTGCTTAGATACCTCCTTTTGTAGTAGATTAAATAAAAATTTATCACTTTTAGTAAGCTAAAAAATTTCTTTGGTAGACATTTCATTTTCAACCTCATTGTGATACAATAGTAGTTAATAATAGTACTTTATATATATAGTACTATAGATACAACAAGATGTCAAGGAGGGAATAACATGCTGTCAAAGCCTGCCACAATGCTATTAGGTCTTATTTATGAAAAACCACTTAATGCGTATGAGATAATAAAACAATTAAATTATATGAATGTAAAATGGTGGTTTAATATTGCAGATTCAACGGTTTACTCTACTTTGAAAACCCTTGAAAAAAAGGAGTTTATATCAGGCACAATTGAGAAAGTCGGGAATATGCCAGACCGTACAGTTTATAGTCTTTCCGACAAAGGTAAAAGTGAATTTCAAGATGCTTTAAGGGCATCCATCTTGCAATTCAACTATGACACAAACATCTTTTCTATTGCAGCATTTTTTCTAAATACATTTACATTAAATGAGCAGCAAGAACTCTTGCAAAAACGCCTTAATATTTTACAAAAATATCGTGAAGGGATTAAAAAACAAGTAAATCCATTATGGGAGAATGAAGTATCTGCCATCCATGCCGCAAATGTGAAAAGAATGATTGATTTGATAGATGCTGAAATAACAGGAACAAACCGGTTGCTTGAAAATTGTAAATAGACCGGATTCCGTTACTGTTTCCACCGTAGGTGCTGAACAGATACAAATGGAGGATGAAAAAAGATGAGTGTTAGCACAAAAATAGATGTGAAAAATATCGTGAGTATTTTGTTGGAGGGAGCAAGCCTGGGTTCTTTTGTATTTCATACTCATTTTCAATTAAACTTTTATTGTCAGGTAGGGAAAAAAATAGGTGAAAAGGAAATTCCTAGAGAAGTGCGACTTTCTATTTTAAGTGATTGGTGGTTTGGAGATAAAGAAGAATGGGATAAAACGGTAAAGAAAATGACAAAAGAATTTGCTTTTATTGAACCAGAAGAGCCAGTATTAGCGTTTAAATTAGCTGCATTAAGATGGTCAGAAGGTTCTGTGATTCGTTCTACGAAGCTGTCATCAGAAAAATTAGAAATAATATTTGAGTGTGGTGAGAGTATAACCATTTTAAATAATGATGAAGAAGATTGTGCATGGGAGCTTCATGAACTTAACAAGGAAAATTTTGATAACTGTTGGTCTGTATTGTGTGGAAGGGGGGAATATATCCTCATTTATGCCAAAATGATAAATATGAAAGTGATAACGATAGTAATGTAACAGTTCAGCCGGAGGCTGAACTGTTACGGAATTGGGCAAGCTTCGCATGTAAATTGCCCAATTCCAATCCTGTTTTAGTCTTTTTTACGGTCTGCACAGCGGAGTGTGCAGACCTAGCTGAACTGTTACAAGTTGATTACAGTATTGCAGAGTGGAAATTGTAAATGTGTTAAAATAGATGTACACTTCTAAAAACAAGTACATTGAAAAGAACAAAGGAAAGAATAAATGTATAATATATCTTTAAATTTTAGAATAGCTGTTAATGCAGAGATGAATGATCTTATAAAAATAATTAGTACAAACTTTGATGATTTTTATAAAGATGATTTTTCAGAAAGAAGTTTTTTATTGGGAGACAATTTTGTTGAAATAGTAAAAAATGATGACTATGATATTAGGTTAAGTAATGAAGATGATGATGCGTATCTCTATTACAAATACAATATAGATTTTTACCCAAAATCTGAACATGTATTATTATCTTATCAAATTAAGTTAGCAAAAAGGATAAGAGATTTATTTCGGAAAGAGACTATAAAAGCAGAAATTATTTCGGAGTTTGAACATTTATTATAACCATTTGGAAAAAGTTGAGTTGATTTTGCCGGGTATAAACCACTTGCAAAGGTTGAGGAGCTTGAGGAAGCCAATTATAACGTGATTAATAATGTGCTGAACAATGGGGCAGAGAAAAAAGCAATGATTGGGCAGAAGGGCAAAGAGAGAAACCTTTGCCAGAGAAAGAGGCAGAGAAGAAGCCTCAAAGGGAGATGTAATACTAAAGGGCAGATATCTAAAGGAGAGGGAAGTGGCTGGAAACATAAATTAAACTTTACTGGCATTCTTTGACAAAATGTGATACAATGGCGGTAGTCAGATTAGAGCAAGTGGGGATAGTCTGCGGTTGTCCTTTCTGGAAACGGAAAGGAGGTCGGTATGAATACATTAGAAGTACTTACGCTTTTATTGGTTGTGTTTGCAGCCTTAACATACATAGACACTAGAAACAACCGCAAATAACGGAAAAGGCTATCTTCTAGTGCGAATAGAGGACAGCCTGTAATCCGTTAATAATATTAACGAGTTATATGTTTCCGATTGAGCAACCGTTGGACATTCCAAAATCCTTCGGTTTCTGATTTGATTATAAACCATCTTGGCATATTTTGCAAGAGGTTTAGGAAAATAGGGGTGTTTCGGCACCCCTATTTTTTGAGATTTTTAAGTGTTTTGTTATTTTCAGATATATTTTTCAGGTTTTGCTACACCAACAGCGGAAGTAAATAACCGTTTGTGGATAAGCTATGTGAAATTATGGAGATTGATGAAAAGGAGAAATAGAAATGAATATCTTTGAATTACAAAAATATAAATGGTGGGAACACATGGAACGGATTATGGAAAATGTAAATTTATATGAAATTTCTATAGTGCGGAATAATTATATGGTATTTAAATTTTTAAATTGTTATGATGGGAAGATTTACAAAAATTTGGAATGTAACCAGATATTCAAATGTTGTATTGATAATGAAGCATTTGAGGATGAAGGATTTGCTTATTTTATAGCAGATATTTATATGAAAGAATTAAGTAAAGATGAAGTGGAAAGTTCTTTGAAATATTATAGGTATGGATACAATGTTAATTTATCCAAGATAAATAAGTTATATTTAATCATGATTATTGGTAGTGAAATTTGTTTTGATATTATTTGCGAAAATGTTAACATAACAACAAGAAATAAATAGGAATTTCCAATAGCCTGAATATGGGATAAATGATATGGTTTATCCCATAGGAATAGCATGCAGGGGAAATTTAATTGTTTTGCAGATGGTTGTTTAATAAAGGCGGGCGGTAATCATGAAGAAATGTTGGACTGTTTGGTAGGAGAAGGAGGAAGAAAGTGGTATCGAAAAAGGGAAAAAGAAAAATGGATTATGAAGGAAAAGTTTTCTATTGGTTTATAAGGGAGAATTCACAAGGAATACCAAGGATTCATATTTTATCAGAAGATAAAAAGATCCACTTAGAGTATTCTCTTTTTGATAGAGAGGTGCCAGTTGTCTCTTCCTATGTAAGAAAACTTTTGAAGGATTATTATGATAAGTGAATTTGAGGGAATACAAGGAGGCTTGGCTTATGAAAAAAGAAGATATGGGTGAAGAAATACTAAATCACTATGGAATGTGATATTATGAAATTGGATAACTTCGCCTAATAAACTTAAGGAGGTATATTATATTGCAAATACACAAAGTGGTACAAAGAAACCTTAGTGAAATAGAAGAAAAAACGATAGAACACTTCAGATATTATTATGATAACAGGAAATGTTTTGCATTAATCGGTGATTATGTAGTTGCTATATTATCAGATGATAATTCTGCCAACCCGGAGAAGCTGAAACAAGAAACATTAGATAATATTTCCCATTTGTTGAATACCCCGCCGGATTTTAGTACATATGTTATGGATGATATGTTTGGTCTGGTAGAAATGAATTATGGGATATATGCTGTCAGTCCGGAGCCATTGTCTGATGAAGAGATTTCATCCGGTGAAGTAGATATTGCCACAGCTCTTGCCATGAGAAGTTTATGTCTGGAAGCATGTGAAGCTGGTAGGATCATAGCTATAAATGACGAGGAACTATAAGTAATTAGTCAATATAAAATTAAACGTAACTGTTCATGGTTTTGAACAGTTACAATTAAGCAAGGCTAAGTCTTTGATATATCAAAGACCTAGCCTTATTTACTGTTTTGAATAATGCTAATAATAGTTAAAACATTACCGTACATTTTTTTTCAGACAGCTTTCCACTTCTTCTTTTGTAAGCAAAGCAGCTACCTCTTTGGCGAGAGCATCAGCAGAAGCTTTATCCCATTTGGAAATGGTTGCCCTGGTAGCCAGCACAGAAGTGGCACTTACGCTAAATTCCTGCAATCCGTATGAGAGAAGAAGAGGAATCAGACGGGAATCTGCTGCCGCCTCCCCACACATACCCACCATAATACCTTCTTTTTTTCCACAAGCAATAACATGCTTTATTGCACGAAGGACAGCAGGGTTATAATGGGAATATAGGTTAGCTACATGGGCATTACCTCTATCTACTGCCATAATATACTGGGTTAAATCATTGGTTCCTATACTAAAGAAATCCGCTTCTTTTGCCAACAAATCAGCAATCATAACAGCAGCAGGAGTTTCGATCATAACACCTACTGGAATGTTTTCATCAAAAGAGATGCTCTGGGAACGAAGTTCTTCTTTTAATTCTTCCAATAGGTCTTTTGCCCCCCTAAGTTCTTCTATACAAGTTATCATAGGAATCATAATACGAATCTTTCCGTATGCACTGGCACGAAGAAGAGCACGGAGCTGTATACGGTACATATCCTTTTGGTCAAGGCAGACACGGATTGCCCGGTATCCAAGGAATGGATTGTCTTCCTTTGGCAAATGAAGGTAAGGGATTTCCTTGTCTCCTCCTACATCAAGGGTACGGATAATAACCGGTTTACCAGAAAGCTTTTCGGCTACTTCTTTATAGGCTTGGAATTGTTCTTCTTCGGTAGGAATGGTATCTCTGTCCATAAATAAAAATTCTGTCCGGAAGAGTCCCACACCTTCCCCGCTTGCTTCCAATACAGCAGTAGCATCACCAGGTTTTCCAATGTTGCAAACCAGTTCAACAGAAGTATTATCAGCAGTTAAAGTCGGTTTACCAAAAAATTCTTTTAAGGCTTTCATCTGCTCAAGATAAGCCAGCCGTTTCTCTTCATAATCTTTCTTTTCTGCATCAGTAGGAGAGAGAATTACAGTACCAGATTCGCCATCGCATACTGCTTCCATACCATCCTTTGCTTTTGTTGTAATATCTGCCAGACTAAGTACAGCAGGAATTCCTAAGGCTCTGGCGAGAATAGCAGAGTGGGAAGTATAACCACCAACTTCTGTTAAAATTCCAACTACATTTTCTTTTGAAATACCAACTGTCATGGAAGGTGTCAAATCTTTTGCTACAAGTATCGTATGTGGAGGAACATTACGAATGTCCACTTCCTCCACATGAAGAAGAATTTTCAACATACGGGAGCGGATATCTTCCACATCTGTTGCCCGTTGTTTGGTCAGTTCATCTTCTGCCATGGAAAATACACCAATAAACATATCACAAACATTGGAAAATGCCCGTTCTGCTGTAAGACCTTCTTTGATACCATCTGCGACACCATCACTCATAGCAGGGTCCTGCAGCATAATGATATGTCCTTCTAAAATTTCTGCCTCTTTTTCTCCGACACGGGTTCTTATCTCTGCTGCCATTTTTTCCGTACGGTGGACAAATGTGTCCACCGCTTGGGAAAAACGGGTAAGTTCTGCTTCCGGATCAGAGACAGGAGTATCATGGATGACTAAATCTACATCCTGAATCATAACAATTTTGCCAATTCCAAAACCTTTTGATGCTCCTATTCCTGTCATCATATTAATCACCTCTTATTCTCCCATACCGGATTCAATCTGGGAAATTGCTTCTTTCAATGCGGCTTCTTCATCTGCACCTTCACAGATAATTTCAATTTCTGTGCCATATTTGATGCAGGCACCAATAATATTCATAATACTTTTTCCATTTACAGTTTTGTCACCTACTTTAATTTTTACATCAGATTGAAAAGGAGCGACTGCTTTTGCAAAAACACCTGCAGGACGCATGTGAAGTCCCTGTTCATTTTTTATTGTTATTTTTTGTGATACCATATAAATTCCTTCTTTCTATTTAGATTTTATAATAACTATTTATGGTTCCTAACAGTGTTACAGTTCGCACCTACGGTGCAAACAGTAACGGAATCCAGCCTATTTATAATTCGCCTTCGGCAAAAGGCTGGATTCTTGGCTGTTCTACGTTTTGGCACATAGCTTGACAGCAAGTGTCAAGCTTGTAAGTGAACAGTAACTAACAGTTACGCTTTAATTAGAGATTCGTTTCTTCAATAGGGCAAGGAGTAACATACCTACAAGTGAGCCAACTACCAAAGCAAGTACATATCCAAGAGGATTACCAATTACTGGTAAAACAAACAATCCGCCATGAGGAGCACGAAGTGTACAACCCATAACCATGGAGATTCCACCTGCAACGGCAGAACCGATTACGCAGGAAGGAATGACACGAAGTGGATCTGAAGCTGCAAATGGGATTGCACCTTCAGATATAAAGCAAAGTCCCATAATATAATTTACAACACCGGATTTCCGTTCATTTTCGGTAAAACGGTTTTTGAAGAATGTGGTAGCAAGGGCTATGGCAATTGGAGGAACCATACCACCTACCATAACGGCTGCCATAATATCAAAACCGTTGCTGGCAAGAGAGGCTGTACCAAATAGATAAGCTGCTTTATTTACTGGACCTCCCATATCTACTGACATCATACCGCCAAGTACACATCCAAGTAAAATTTTACTACTGCCACCCATAGATTGCAGTCCGTTGGTAAGGGCGGTGTTTAACATGGATACAAATGGATCAACAGCACACATTAAAACACCAATCATAAGTAAACCTACTACTGGATAAATTAAAACTGGCTTGATGCCTTCTAAGACTTTTGGTAATTTGTCACACAGTTTTTCCAGACCTAGGATTAAATATCCGCCAAGGAAACCGGCAACTAAAGCACCAAGAAAACCGGCAGGTATAGTATGTGCACCGGCAGGGTCTGCAAAGGTAGCTCCAATAGAAGCAATGTAGCCACCAACAAAACCAACTAAAAGTCCTGGACGGTCGGCAATACTCATAGCAATATATCCAGCTAAAATAGGAAGCATAAAGTTAAAAGCAAATTCACCAATACATTTAAACCAGGCAGCTAATGGTGTGTTTTTTCCAAAGTTTCCAGGGTCAATGGAATAATCATCCAGCAAAAAGGCAAGGGCAATTAAGATTCCACCACCAATTACAAATGGAAGCATGTGGGAAACACCATTCATCAAATGTTTATAAATTTGTCTGCCAATACTCTCACTTTCCTCAGAGCTGCTTTCGCTGGCAGTTCCATGATAATGGTAAATAGGAGCTTTACCATCTGCAATTTTCTGAATCAGTTCTGCTGGTTTATGAATGCCGTCAGCAACTTTCACCTGCAATACTGGTTTTCCATCAAAACGTGCCATTTCTACATTTTTATCAGCCGCAATAATAATACCGTCTGCATTGGCAATTTCTTCTGTTGTCAGTATATTTTTGGCACCACCAGAACCATTAGTTTCTGCTTTTAGAGGAATACCCATTTCTTTTCCTTTTTGTTCCAGTGCCTCGGCTGCCATATAAGTATGGGCAATACCAGTAGGACATGCAGTGACTGCCAGAATTCGATAACCCTCTTTGGAAGATTCTGTATTTTTTCCAGAGGAGCTTTCTACATTTGTAGAAGATTCCTCTTCGCCAAATTTTTCAAGTTCTTTTTGATCAATTAGTTTTAAAAACTCTTGTTTTGTAGAGGCAGATAAAAGGTCATTTCGGAAATCTGCATCCATCAAAAGTGTAGATAAACGGGATAATACTTCCAGATGTACATCACTGCCTTTTTCAGGGGCTGCAATCATAAAAAACAAGTTGGAAGGTTCTCCATCCATAGAATCATAATCCACACCATCAGGTACGGTCATAGCTACTAATCCTGCTTTTTTAACACCTGCGTTTTTGGCATGTGGAATGGCAATTCCTTCACCAATAGCAGTAGTACTCATTTCTTCTCTATCCAGTATTCCCTGTTTATAGAGTGCCTTATCCGAAAGATTTCCCACCTTATTATGCAAATCCACCAGGAAGTCAATCGTAGAAGGTTTATCCTGCATTTTTGTCTGCAGTACGATTCCATCTTCTTTTAATAAATCTGTAATACGCATAACAATCCCTCCAGTCTGATAACTTATAGTTGCTGTAAAATAGTTTCAATTTCTTCTTTTGTAGCTAAATCGTCCGAAAAGGCTGTGGCACCACCGGCTGCTGTTCCAAGCCGGAGAGCATAAGCATAATCCTTGGTCTGTTGATATCCGGCAAGAAAACCTGCTACCATAGAATCACCAGCACCTACAGAATTGCGGACAGTACCCTTTGCAACGCCCATTTGATGAACTTCCTGATTTTCTGTAATAAGAATAGAACCATTTCCTGCCATGGAGACAAGTACATTTCTGGCACCCATTTCCTGTAGTTTTCTTGAATAATGGAGAATATCTTCCTTTGTCTTTAACGTGGTATCAAACAATTCCCCTAGTTCATGATTGTTAGGCTTTATAAGAAATGGATGATATTCTAAAACTTTTTGTAACAAAGTACCTGTAGCATCGACCACAACAGGTATCTTTTTAGGAGCAAGCTGTGCCATAATCTGTTGGTATATATCTTGGGGGAGAGATTTTGGAATACTACCTGCAAGTACCAACATATCTTCTCCTGTTAGCCGTTCCAGTTTTTCAAATAGCTGTAAAAGTGCCGTGTTAGGAATTTCAGGACCTTGGCCATTTACTTCTGTTTCCTCCTTATTCATTTGGGATTTAATCTTTACATTGATTCGTGAGAGTCCCTTCTCTAACCAGATAAAATCTGTTAGTACACCTCGTTCTTTTACACCCTGTTCAATTTCTCTTCCGGTAAATCCAGCAATAAATCCCAGTGCAAGATTGGCAACGCCCAGACGGCTGAGAATAATAGAAACATTAATTCCCTTTCCTCCATAGTATATGGATTCTGTATCAGAACGATTCACCTGATTTGTTGCGAAATTCTCTGTTCGTATGACATAATCCAATGCCGGATTAAAAGTGACTGTGTAAATCATTCACCCACCTCCTTAATAACTGTAAAATCTTTATAATGTGTATTTTTTAAGCAATCTGTTACAACACAAGCCTGACTAAGATTGCCAAAGGAAACTGAGGTAATTGCACCAAATTTACTTCTATCTGCCAATATACATCGCATGAAGCTGCGTCCTAACACCTCCTTTTTTATCATTGCTTCTGCCACATCAGGAGTAGTATATCCGTATTGCTCATGGATTCCGTTGACACCTAGAAAACATTTGGTAAAATTATAATTTTTCAAATGTTCCACAGCAGTTGCACCTACCATAGCTTCTGTAGATAGCTTTAACTCTCCACCTAATAAATATGCACGAAATCCTTTTTGTGTCAGTTTTCTTATGTGTAAAATACCATTTGTAATAAAAATTGCCTTGTTTGGAACTAAGAAATCTATTACTTTTTCTGTTGTAGTTCCTGCATCTAAAAATATAAAATCCTCATTAGTGACAATACTAGCTGCATAAGCTGCAATTTGCTTTTTCTCTTTAATATATTTGGAAGACCTAATATCAACTGTTTCTTCCTGGGTAAAAACCGGTTGGTCAATGGCAGTTGCTCCACCATGTACTTTATTAAGTTTTCCCATTTCTGCTAAGGTATTCAAATCTCTTCGGATTGTGGATTCAGAGGTTTGTAAAAGTTTACATAATTCAGGAACTGTAACCGAGCGTTTTTGTTGTAATAATTGTAAAATAGTTTGAAATCTATCTTCTGATAACATTTACATCCCTCCTTGATGAATGAAAATGACCGAGAATGATTGTTTATGACTATATTATAGCACATAAATAGAAAAAGTCAATCAAAAACATTCAAATTCAATCAAAAATAATCAACAAAATGTGGTAACAGTTCAGCCGGGTAAAAGTATATGTGCAAATTGCACGAGTGAACTTGCTCATAGAGGGTAATTTGTGCATATACTTTTATATGCTTAATAGTAAAAGAGACATTACACAAAATATGTAACGTCTCTTTTAAGTAATTTTGATTTATGTTTATTGGTTATGTTGATCGTTAAATTGGTCTAATGTATTTTGATACTGCCTGTTTTCTGTAGCAATTTCTGCTGTAGTACTTCCGGATGCTTCTGTAGTAGAAACATCTGCCTGATTCATATTTTCTCTTGCGTGTGCTTCTAATTCTGCTTCGTATGCCGCTTCTCTTGCAGCAGTTTTCTTTGCTTTTCTAATACCCATAAACAAAAAGAATATAGCAAAGACAACAAGTACTGCTAATATAGTGATATAAGTGTTACGATTCTCAAAATCCAGAGGGACTAAACAAACAGGAAGAACATGTGCTTTTAATTCGGTATCATTTTCGAAAAGCTGGTTTTCGTAATATTTATTCAAATCCTCTATAGATTCCAGCATATATTTGTACATTTTGTCATCTAATTTTTTAAAAGTACCAGTAAGAGGAATCGTTTGTTTACCATCGTTTGCCAAAGAATCAAAGTTAGACTTTTTGGATTCAGATACTTCTGTACAGACAAAACATGGTTCGCTATTAAATACAACCGGAATAATGTAATAATATTTGGTAGATTTTGAACTACTTCCACGTCTTTTTGTAGTAGTAACGATGCTGCCAGCTTCCCCTAAAGTAAAATCCACATCTGCTTTGACATTGCCGCCAGTTCCTTTCTCTTTGTAGTCATAACCTTCCTCAGAGTTATAAACATCTACCTGTTCCTGAAAACTGTAGTAAATAGTATCCCAAGTTGTAATGGATAAAACGATAATAAAAATAACTACAATATAGCATAAGTTGGTCCATAAATTTCTCATTTGAATAATCCTCCTTTGTAGTAAATATAAAGATTGTTTGTTGATTATGGTAAAAACCACATACTAGCTTATAATTCGTTTTATTTGTACATTCTTAAAGTAGTGATGCAAAATTTTAACATAGCTATATCCTTCACGTCCCATTTGATTTGCTCCAGTCTGGCTCATGCCTACGCCATGTCCATATCCACCACCATAGATTGTATATTTCTTTTTGCTTTTTTTCACACAAAAGAATGAACTTGGAAGAGAGGACATACCAGAAACTTTTCCACCATTCTTTTTTACAATTGGATTTGAACCTGGTGATAATATGTAACGGAGTCTTTCGCCGCCGTAAATCCGCACAGTATTCTTACTTCCCTTAATCTGTAAAACACTTGCCAGACCACTTTTCTTACGCTCTACAATGGTTACATTTTTTAACTTGCCAATAGAAGAAATCTTTTGGCTTTTATAACTTCCATCTTTTTGCTTGGTCTTTACATAACTGGGATATGAAGCATACCAGGAAGCCAGCCTTCCATTGATATACTTTTGAAAGTCTTTCTTAGTTATTGTCACATGCCAACGATACCAATCTGACTTACTGTCAAAGGTAGTTGTAGTACTTTTAATAAAGGCTTCAAATGCAGATTCTGTGGATAAATTTTTCTGGCTTTCCCGTTTCTGCTGTAAAATACTTTTATAGTATCTATCCGCACGAACGGAACCCCATATTTCTGATGGGACAGTAGTCTGGCCAAAGGAAGTAGAAAAATAAAATGTTGAAACAATTTTATTTCCATCTTTTAATACCTTATCTTCTGTTTCGTTTACTGCTTTTCTTGTAGATTGGGTTTCCGCAAGGTTATTGTATACCTGAAAGGTTGTGCTGTCGTCGAAATCTGCCTTGTATTTCTTATAGTTTCCATTGCCTAAATGGGAATATGCATAACTTCTGGCTGTTATTGCCTGTGCCTTTAATGTTTCCGCAGGGGAAGAAGAGGATATTTCACTGCTGACCACACTATATAAATATTCCTCTAAGGGAACCTCGTTAACTACAGATAGGTTATTTCCAGCCTTCCGGAGTATGATGGCTCCACGGTAAGATGGATTCCCCTGGCTTCTTTTAATGGAAGTCAGTGTTATCCTTCCCTTTTTCTCTGGTTGTATTGTTACAACAGAAGCATCTTTAAATATCTTACTTGATGCCTTAATGGAAATCTTTTTCTTTGCAGGATAAGTTTTTGTCCTTTTTCCGTTGCTCACAGTAAATTTATTTGTTGAGGTCAGGGTTACTTTATCATGAGTCAAACTTTTATAACCAGTTGATTTTAAGAGGATACGGATTTTCTTTTTTTCTATTTTTACTTTACAGGTAATACGCTGGTTTTCAGCTTTTGCAGTAATTATTGTTGTTCCATCGTCTTTTCCCAGGATTTTCAATTTCTTCTTTCCAACTTTGGTAAGTACAGCTACTTTCCTGTTTGAAGAGGACCATTTGACTGCTTTTTTTGTACCAGATACAGTAAGAGTTTTGGTTTTTCCAACATCCAAGGTAAGTGCTTTCTTCATTGAGATTTTTTTCTGCTTTGGTGGTTTCGGAGTTTTCTTTGGTGGTGTTGGAGTTTTTTTGACTGGTATTGGGGTTTTTGGTGTAGGTACTGAGGGTTCTGGTGTGGTTACTGAGGATTCCGGTGTTGGTGTTGGAGTTCCCTCTGCGTGTACACAAATTCCCTGCAGCATGGATATACACATAACAACTGCAAGCATAATGTGTATGATTTTCTGTTTGTTTTTTAACATGTTTCTATTTCTCCTTTTCTTTCATTTATGGTAGTGCAGTAAGCTGCATGAGAGCTTACTATCTATAAGTATAATAATTTTTCATTTGTTTTTCAATGTAGACTTTTTTGGGGGAATGAACAGTTACACTTTTTTTATGTATGCGTTTATTCTGTATAAGGAAGTGTTTACAAAGTAGAATAATCAAAAAAAGTTTGCGAATGTAAATTTTTCTGAATTTTATTTACAATCATGAATGTTTGTGCTATATTATTTCAAAGAAAGGATGGTATAAATACATGAAAATTTCCTATAGTAATTTATTCAAAATACTTAAACAAAGGAATATTTCCAAAACGGAATTGCGAGAAAGCCTTAGGATTTCAACAGCTACTCTTGCAAAGTTATCTAAGAATGAACCTGTGGCTATGAAAATTATTGAAGATATCTGTAATTATCTTCATTGTCAGCCGGGGGATATTATGACAATGGAGCAAGAGGTTGATAAAACAACTCTATTGTATCAATTAAGAGAAGAAAAAAGAATTAGATTAAAAGGTGGAATATACCATCAAACACAGATAAAACTTGCTTATAATTCCAATCATATTGAGGGCAGCCGATTAACAGAAGAGCAGACAAGGTATATTTATGAGACGAATACAATTGGTGTAGAGACTGAACCTGCAAGGATTGACGATATTATGGAAACCATAAATCATTTTCAGTGTTTTGATTATATGTTGAATTGTGCCGATGATGTATTGACCGAAAATATAATAAAGCAGTTCCATGCAATTTTGAAGGTAAATACATCTGATAGCCGTCTGGAATGGTTTAATGTCGGGGATTATAAACAACGTCCCAATATGGTAGGAGATTCTAAGACAACACCACCTGGTAAGGTTAAAAAAGAAGTCCAGAGATTATTATATGAATATCAGCAAAAAGAAAATATAACTTTTAGTGATATTGTGGAGTTTCATTACTATTTTGAAAAAATTCATCCTTTTCAAGATGGAAATGGAAGAGTAGGGCGATTAATAATATTCAAAGAGTGTTTGAAACATAATATAGTGCCTTTCATTATTGATGAGACACACAAACTGTATTATTATAGGGGATTAAAAGAATTTGGATTAGAAAAAGGGTATTTGATTGACACTTGTTTGTCTGCACAAGATAAATATAAAGAGATGTTAGAGTATTTTATTCCAAAAAACCAACGGTAACCGAAAATACCTCTAAAGTAGTATCCATGTTTCTATGAAATGGTCGTTACTGTTCACTCACAAGCTTGACACTTGCTGTCAAGCTATGTGCCAAGAAGATAAAACAGCCAAGAATCCAGCCTTTCACCGAAGGCGAATTATAAATAGGCTGGATTCTGTTACTGTTTGCACCTACGGTGCAAACAGTAACAAATGGTCTGCTTTAGAGGTATTTTATTATTTTGATTTCCTTATCCAATCAATACAGTTTTTCCTTCAAAAGCAAAGCCATACTTCCGAATGCGTTTTTCCGATATTCCTTTTGCTATCAGTGTTTGGGCATACTGTTTTTCTTCAATCTGGGCATGTGCCGATGCAAGAGTATCAGAAAGACTTTGCTCTTTCTGCGGATGAAACACCTTAAATTCAATGATTATAGCATCATCTTCTTTATGAAGGGGTTCCAGCATAATATCATAACGCCCAAAACCACTTTCTCTGTTAGAGGTAATGACATAGCGGTTACGCAAATCCACCATAAGACCCAGGATAAAACCATGATAAAATTTTTCTGGGTGGCTGCGTCCGGATGGGTGTGTTCCTGTGTCAAAGTAACTAAACATCTGCAAGGATATTTCATTCATATAATAATTCATTTCATCAATTTCACCCTGGATCAGCATATGGATAAATTCATTATAATCTTCCGTATAATCCGAAAACCATCCCTTAATCATGTTTCGGAACATGAGTAACACTTCATGGTTGGTCAGAACCAGTTCATAGACAAAACCTTCTTCGGGATTTTCCATATCTAAGTGTTTCAACTTTAAATAACCACTGGCAAGAAGAAGACTCCATATAGCAGACTGGCTGCGTTCCAACTGGTTAAATACAATCTGTTCATCTATCTCTGTAACCAGTGATTTTCCTGACAACAAATCTTCCATAGTCTTTTTCACATTTGCATTGCCTTCTTTGATTAGTTTCCCTACTAAACTGTTGGAACTGGTATTTGCCCAGTAAGGCTGGAATTTTCCCGTATCCAGAAAATTTATAATAGACCAGGGATTATAAATATCAGATGTTTTGCCAAAGGTAAAACCATCATACCAGTATTTCACCGTTTCCTTTTTATCGGACATGTTGAATTGGTCTAGTGCAGCAAAGACTTCTTCTTCCGTAAAACCAAAAGAATCCTCATATTCGTCCGAAGTAGTAGTGACAACTTTCAAATTATTTAAATCTGAAAATATGGATTCTTTACTTACTCTGGTAATGCCTGTCATAACAGCCCGTTCCAAATAAGGATTGGTTTTAAAAGTGGAATTGAACATAGTCCGGATAAAGGACACCAGTTCATCCCAAAAACCGCTTACATAAGCCTCCTGCATAGGAGTATCATATTCATCCAATAAAATAATAACCTTTTTTCCGTAATAACGGGATAAAAAATCTGATAATTTATGAATAGAAATGGATATAATATCATCTGGTATTTGAGATTGGTAGTTAATAATATTGCGAATATATTTCTTTTCAGCTTCGTCCATCTGTTCACTATCCATCAGAAAACGGTGTTTGGTATATAAATCGGCAATAATTTGACTAATACGTTTTTTTACATCTAAAAAGTTTGTTTCTTTTACATTAGCAAAGGTTAGAGCAATAACAGGATAGGTTCCCTGCAGGTTCCGGTACTCCTCATGCTCCCATACAGAAAGTCCTTCAAACAAATCCCCTCGTCCTTCATAGCGGTTGGAAAAAAACTGTTCTAACATACTCATATTCAAGGTCTTCCCAAAACGTCTCGGGCGGGTAATTAAGGTAACAGCATCCCCGCAATCCCACCATTCCTTTATAAAATGGGTTTTATCAATATAAAAACAGTTATTTTTACGGATACTTTCAAAATCCTGAATACCAATAGAAACTTTTTGATTCATGGTAACCGCCCTCCTTTTGTTTTATTATATTGTTTTTATGGAGAGATTTCAAGGGAAATGGAAGACATAAAGAAATAAAAACCTCCATATACTAAAGGATAGGCAGAAAAATATCTTTAGAATAGAGAGGTTTTTATTATGTGCGGAATAGCAGGATATTGTTCCCTAGAGGAGAACTTTTTACGAACGAAAGAAAAGCAGGAAAAGCAAGTAGCAGATATGGGGAGAACCATAAGACACCGGGGACCGGATGATTTCAGGATTTATGTTGGAGAACATATCGCATTTGCCCATACAAGATTGGCAGTCATTGACCCGGAAAGGGGAAAGCAGCCAATGAAAAAAAGTCTTAATAACTGGGAATATTATATTGTATATAATGGAGAAATTTATAATACAGAAGAACTTCGGAAAGATTTGCAGGGAAAAGGAATTTCTTTTGATACTACTTCCGATACAGAAGTAGTTTTGGCAGCCTATATGGTATATGGTAAATCAATGGTAGAGAAATTAAATGGAATTTACAGTTTTGTTATTTGGAATGATAAAGAAAGATGTTTGTTTTTCTGTAGGGACAGATTGGGAGTGAAACCTTTATTTTATACAATATCTGAGGGAAAATTCTTTTTTGCATCAGAAATAAAAGCATTGTTTTCCTGTCCAAGTATCCGTCCTAAAGTAAGCAGTTATGGTCTTTGCCAGATTTTTGGCATTGGACCTGCAAGAGTACCAGGCAGTGGTGTATATGAAAATATCCATGAAGTACTGCCGGGACATTGCGGAATGTATAGCCAGAGTGGTATAGAACAATGGCAGTATTGGAAACCAGAGGCAAAAGAGTGTAAGGATAGCTATGAAGATGCCGTAGAATATGTAAAAGAAATTCTTACAGATGCCATAACAAGACAATTGGTGTCAGATGTTCCTATCTGTACATTATTATCAGGAGGACTGGATTCCAGCGTAGTATCTGCGGTAGCTGCAAAACATTTAAAAGAACAGGGAAAGGTGCTGGACACTTATTCTTTTGATTATACAGATAATAGCGAGAATTTTCAGGCATCCAGTTTCCAGCCAGAGGAGGACCGGCCTTATGTAGATGAGATGGTAGCTCATATTGGTTCAAATCATAGGTATTTGGAATGTGCCTATACAGAGTTGTTTCATTGCCTGTTAGAAGCAGTAAGAGCGAAAGATATGCCGGGAATGACAGATGTGGATGCATCCCTTATGTTTTTTTCAAATAAGATAAAAGAAAAGCATACAGTATGTTTATCTGGGGAGTGTGCCGATGAAATATTTGGAGGATATCCATGGTTCCGGGCAAAAGAAAGTTTTGAAATTGACCGTTTCCCTTGGTCCAGAGATTTGGAATTTAGAAAAAGAGTGTTACAGCCAAGCCTTAGGGAGAAGCTTCCAATGGAGGAATATGTAAAAAGCCAGTATGAAAGAAGTCTTGGAGAAACACCTCTTCTTCCAAGAGAGCAAATAGAACGAGGAAAAATGTTTGTAGCTAATCCAGAGAAATCTGCTACAAATCGAAGAGAAAGAGAACTTGCATGGCTGAATATCAGGTGGTTTATGGCAACTTTGTTAGAGAGAAAAGACCGGATGACGATGTCCTGTGGATTGGAAGTGAGAGTCCCTTTTGCTGACCATAGATTGGTGGAATACCTTTACAGCCTGCCATGGGAATATAAGTATCACAACAATCAGGTAAAAAGTCTTTTAAAAGATGCCATGAAGGATTATCTGCCTTCTTCTGTTATTGAACGAAAAAAATGTCCTTATCCAAAAACTTATGACCCGAAATTTGAGAATCTGCTAAAGAAAAATCTGAAACAGATCCTTGAAAATAAAAATGCCCCTATTAGCTGTCTGGTGGATGAGAGTTATTTAAGAAAATTAATGGATAGCCCTTCAGATTATGGAAAGCCTTGGTTTGGACAGTTGATGGCAACACCCCAGATGTATGCTTATTTAATTCAGATAAATTTATGGCTGGAGGAATACCATGTAGAATTGACTTTATAAAAAAAGTAACTATAATTGTAACTAATCAGTTAGCTATAATTAACCATAAAAGAGAACTATTGGTGCGATAGCCGGAACATAGGAGGAATTTATGAAAGTTGTACTTGTGGCGATTAATGCAAAATATATCCATTCCAATTTGGCAGTGTACAGTTTGCAAAAATATGCAGAATGTTACAAGGATAATATTGAAATAGCAGAATACACTATAAATAATTATGTAGATGAAATCCTTATGGATTTATATAAGAAGAAACCAGATTTACTGGCAATTTCCTGTTATATCTGGAATATTGATATAGTATGGGAGATTACCAGAGAAATCAAGAAAGTGTTGCCAGATGTTAAAATATGGCTTGGAGGACCAGAGGTATCCTATGAAGTAGAGGAATTGTTTGCCAGTCATCCTGGGATAGAGGGTGTACTGATGGGAGAAGGGGAACAGACTTTTCTGGAACTTATGGCATACTATATAGAGAATAAAGGAAGTTTAGAATCCATAAAGGGAATTTCATATCAAACTAAGGAAGGGGTACAGATAAATCCATCCAGACCACCTTTGGATTTAAGTGTAGTACCTTTTCCTTATGATGATTTTGATTTGTTTGAACACAAAATTATATATTATGAATCAAGCAGAGGGTGTCCTTTTTCTTGCAGTTACTGCTTATCGTCTATCGAAAAGGGAATCCGTCTTCGTAACCTTGATTTGGTAAAGAAAGAATTACAGATTTTTCTTGACCACAAAGTACCACAGGTAAAATTTATTGACCGTACTTTTAATTGTAATCACAATCATGCCATGGCAATATGGGAATACATTAAAGAACATGATAATGGAATCACCAATTTTCATTTTGAAATATCAGCAGATTTGTTGAAAGAGGAAGAACTTGCTCTCCTCAATCAAATGAGGGCAGGACTGGTACAGTTGGAAATTGGGGTGCAATCTACCAATCCGCAAACAATCCAAGCAATTAACAGGAAAATGGACTTGGAGAAACTTGCTTATGCAGTAAAAAGAGTACAAGCTGGAGGAAATATACACCAACACCTGGATTTGATTGCCGGGCTTCCTTTTGAGGACTATGCTTCTTTTCGCAAGTCGTTTAATGATGTATATGCATTGGCACCAAATCAATTACAATTAGGATTTCTAAAGGTATTAAAGGGAGCACCTATGTATCAGCAGCAAAGAGAGCATGATATTTTATATAAGGGACATGCTCCTTATGAAGTTCTCACCACAAAATGGCTGCCTTATGAGGATGTTCTTAAGTTAAAAAAAGTAGAAGATATGGTAGAAGTATATTACAATAGTGACCAATTTGCAAATAGCTTGCAATTTCTACTGCATCATTATACATCACCTTTTGATTTCTATAAAGAACTTGGAGACTATTATGAGAAACACCAGATAAATGGACAGCAACATGCCAGAATCAGCCGTTATCGGATACTTTTAGAGTTTGTTACAGAAGAAAAACCAGAACTTAGAGAGCCGCTTTCAGAACTTTTAGTGTATGATTTATATCTTCGGGAGAATTTAAAGAGCCGTCCGGAATTTGCAAAAAATCAAGAGCAATGGAAGAAAACATATCATGAATTTTACAAGAATATGGAGGAAAAAAATAGAGAAGGGGTAGAGTGCCTAATGTCGGGATACAAAAAATTTCAAGCAAGGCAAATGGCAAGAATGACCCATATTGAGTATTTCTCATACGATTTAGATTTGCTGGTAAATGAGGGACGAAAGCAGAAAAAAGATTCTCATATCTTTTTTGATTATCAGAAACGAAACCCTTTAACAGGGGAAGCAAGAACCGTGTTTTTGGAAGAAATAGGTGGAAAGGAAACAAGAGGATAAAGATATGAAGACATTTATTGCAGTAGATTTAGAAACTACAGGATTAAGTCCTGAGGAAGATTATATTATTGAAATTGGTGCATTAAAATATCAGGAAGGAAAGTGTAAAGGAACTTTTTCCCGATTGGTAAAGCCACCAGTATCTATTTCCCGAAGAATTACAGAAATAACAGGAATAGATAATAATATGGTAAAGGATGCACCCTCAATTGAGATTGTGATGAAAGAATTTTTAGATTTTGTTGGAGAAGAAAAGGTGCTTCTTGGACATAATCTGCGGTTTGATTATAGTTTTCTAAAGGTTCATGCCAAAAGACTTGGTTATGATTTTCTTATGGAAGGACTGGATACTCTTCGTATTGCAAGAAAGTTTTTAACAAATTTGCCAAAGAAAAATCTGGGAGCCCTTTGTGAATACTATGAGGTGATTAATCCTTGTGCCCATCGTGCTTATGAAGATGCAAAGACTACAGCAGTTATATATGCAAAGTTACATAATGATTTTGCGAAAGATAATCCAGAGGCTTTCCAGCCTCAGGAGATGAAATATAAAGAAAAGAAGAAAGAGCCAATGACAGAAAAACAAAAAAAATACTTGATAGATTTGGTGAAATATCATAAAATACAAGATGAAGTATTTTTAGGTAATATGGAAGGGTTTCTTGATGCCATGACAAAAAGTGAGGCATCTAGAAAAATTGATGAAATTATATTACATTATGGTAAGATGATTCGTTAGATAAGATATATGTATCTGTCCAATATTATCGGCAGATACATATGTCTATTATAAAAATCAGGTAACTATTCAGGTAGAAACACGCATTTACTGCGTGTTTCGTAAGAAAAATGAAAGTTGATTGTTCTAAGCCCTTCGCCGAAGGCGAATTTTCATGGGCTTAGAACGTAACTGTTCATGGTTCTGAACAGTTACAAGATTAGAAAAGAGCCTCATCATCAGATTCATTTAGTACATCATATATGGATTTTTTTAAATCTAGTGGAGAGGATATCTTCTCTGTTTTTTTGGCTAAATCGTGGATTTTGTCCAAATTATTTTGCTCTATATAGATTTTTGCCAATATAATATAGGTTTGACGCAAATCTGATTGGCAGAAGACGGCATAGTCTAACACAGCCTCAGCGTCTTTATAGTTGTGCTGTTCATAAAGTCGTGTTCCCCATTCAGAAAGTGTTTTTATTAGAAGAAGGTAATTTTGTTCATATTCTAATATTTCGTCCAAATTACCAGCACCATATTTTAATTTAAGATTGGTATTGCTGATTCCTGTCAGATTACAAATTGTCTGGGAGGAAAGCTCTTTTATTGTGTCTTGACAGGATTTGATTTCACCGGCAACATTTTCCTGAAAAGGAAGGGCGGATAAAGGAATTTCAATCTTAGGAAGAGAATGCAGGCTTCTTTTTACGGGAAGAGAAGCTCTTTGTTCTAATTGATGGAGGTTATCTTCCGTAGCTTGTTCCTGTCGTTCCACTATTCGTAATTTATATTTTAGTATGATAACAAATATAATAATGCAAGGGAGTAAAACGGGCATAATAAGTCAACCTTTCTATATTTTGATTTATTTTGAATTATTTTGAATACGTAATTTCATGTAACAATTCAATAAAACAACAATAGTGTGCGAATAAGTTACAAGGTTTGTATGTTACACTTTAAGTAATAAAGTAACTGTTTTAAATATCAGACAGATACATTATAAACATATTAACAGGTAGAAAACAAGGAGGAATTACAATGTACAACAAAAAATTTCAAAAAACAGTGGTAGCAGTAATTGCAGGAATTATGATTTTGACAATGGTTTTATCAACAATTGCAGCTGTACTATAATGGAAATGAGGAGATAAGAAAATGGAAAAGAAAATGAAAGGAAAAATTGTAAAAACATTAGCTGTTTTAGGAGTGGCAACCATTGGATTTGCTGGAGTAAAAGTGTATTCTGTAGCAAATGCAAATCCAGATGTGATTTGTGAAGGAATCTATATTGGAAATATTGATGTAGGTGGAAAGACAGTGAAGCAAGCTGGGAAGAAATTAAAAAAATATGTAAAAGAGGCAAAAAGTGAGAAAGTTATTGTAAAAATTGATGAGGAGCAAGTAACTACAACCTTAGAAGACTTAGGATATAGTTGTGATGTGGATCAATTTGTAAATAAGGCGTACAACTATGGAAAGACAGGAGATATTATCAAACGTTACAAGGATAGAAAAGATGTAGAACAAAAAAATGTAGTATATGATTTAGCATTTAAACTTGACTCCGATAAAGTAAAAGAATTTGTTGAAAAGGAATGTACAGCATTTGATATACCAGCAAAGGATGCTACCTTGAAACGAAAAAAAGGAAAATTTGTTATTGAAGAAGAAAGTAATGGCAGGGTTATCGTTGTAGATGAGACTGCCAGTAAAATAGAAAAGACTATATCCAGCCAATGGGTGGCAGGTGGTATTGAAATAAAGGCAATTATGAATGATACCACACCAAAGTATGACACAACATCTCTTGAAGAATGCAAAGACGTATTGGGGAGTTATTCCACTAGTTTTTCGAGTTCTGGAAACAGCCGTTCCCAGAATCTTGTGAATGCTGCCAGACTGATTGACGGAACAGTACTTTATCCAGGAGAGACATTTTCTACCGCAGAGAAACTGGTGCCATTTACGAAAGAAAATGGCTATGAAGTTGCACAAGCTTATTCGAATGGTCAGGTAATTGATAGTGTTGGTGGTGGGGTATGCCAAGCTGCTACTACACTTTACAATGCATTGCTTCGTGCAGAAGTTGAGATTGTAGAGAGATATAATCATTCTATGATTGTAGGATATGTAAAACCTTCTATGGATGCAGCAATCTCAGAAGGTTATAAGGATCTAAAGTTTAAAAATAACACAGATGCTCCTATGTATATAGAAGCATACACAGCAAACAGAAGTATTTATTTTAGTATTTATGGTAAGGAAACCAGAGATACAAAGAACCGGCGTGTAGAATATGAATCAGAGGTTTTGGAAACTATACAGCCTGGGGAAGATAAAGTGACAATAGACAGCACAAAACCAGAGGGTTATATGACAGTAACCCAGTCCGCTCATGTAGGATATAAGGCACAGTTATGGAAAATTGTCTATGAAAATGGTAAAGAAGTGAGCAGAGAAAAAGTAAATTACAGTTATTATGCTCCAGAGCCAAGATATGTAACAAAGGGTGGAACAGGTGATAAGCCGGCAGAGTCTAAAAATCCAGGTGAAACACCAAAGGTTAGCAATACACCAGCAAAGACCAATACACCAGCAAAAACCAATACACCAGTAAAAACTAAGGCACCGGTAGCGACCAAAGCACCAGTAGTTACTAAAGCACCAGTAGTTACTAAAGCACCAGTAAAGACAAAAGCACCTGTACCTACAACAGGAAATGACAATGAAGAAGACGCAGTAGGTTAAAAAAATAGGATTGGTTGGTGTATAAGAGTGAAAGTAGGAAAAGTTTCGGAGAATGTACTAAAAAGAGCAGTATTTAAACAAATACGTCATAGACGGAAGGAAGTCCTTGTCAGAGGAGGCATTGGAGAGGATTGTGCAGCAATAGATATTGGAGAGGATGAGGTTGCAGTATTGTCAACCGATCCGATTACTGGTGCAGCAAAAGAGATTGGAACATTAGCTGTTCATATTACAGCAAATGATATTGCTTCTAGTGGTGCCGAAGTAATCGGAATTCTAACCAGTATTATCCTTCCGGAGAGAACCCGTGAGATTGCTCTTCGAAGAATGATGCAGGAAATAGAAGAGGTATGCAGCCAGTTGGAAATAGAGGTAGTTGGTGGGCATACAGAAGTTTCTAATGCTGTCAATCAACCGTTAATTACGGTAACAGGAATTGGTAAAATTAAGAAATCAAAGCTTCTTAGTACCAAGGGATTGGAACCGGGAGATGAACTGGTTATGACAAAATGGACCGGGTTGGAAGGGACTGCTATTTTAGCCAATGAAAGATTTGAGGAACTGACCAAGAAGTATACAGAAGATTTTATATCTGCTGCAAAGGAATTTATCAAGCATATTTCTGTAGTTCCAGAAGCAAGGATTGCATCCAGACTTGGAGCCTGTGCCATGCATGATATTACAGAAGGCGGGGTATATGGTGCAATCTGGGAGATGGCATCTGCTTCTAACCTTGGTGCAGAGGTAGATTTACAAAAAATTCCGATTCGTCAGGAGACTGTAGAAATATGCGAATATTTTGATTTAAATCCTTATCAGCTAATATCCAGTGGATGTATGTTGATTGGAACGAAACAGGGAAATGTTCTTGTAGAGGAATTGAAAAAAGCAGGAATTCCCGCAGCGGTGATTGGAAAGATTATAGAGGGGAATGACAAAGTAGTTATCAGCGGAGAAGAACGCAGATATTTGGAGCCGCCAAAGTCCGATGAGTTATACAAGGCTTTGAAGTCAAATACCTCGCAGCAAGCTACGGGGCATGACCTAGCTTCTTTTTAGCAAGTCCGCCCCAAGGGGCGGGGGTATTTGACCCTCACGGCAGTCGCCAAATGCGAGCAAGCTCGCACTTGGATCGTTGCTTCGCGGGAATAAATATAGAAAGGTTGAAGGGTATGAGAGAAAAGATTTTAAAAGTGCTGGATAAGAATGGAAGAGTTACACCAGAAGATTTAGCAGTTATGTTAGACTTAGATGTAGAAACTGTTATAAAAGAAATTAAGGCAATGGAAGAAGAGAGAATTATTTGCGGATATCCAACTTTGATTAATTGGGATAAGACAGAATGTGAAAGAGTTACAGCTCTTATTGAAGTTAAGGTAACGCCACAAAGAGGGCTTGGTTTCGATAAAATTGCAGAAAGAATATATAAGTTTGACCAAGTACAAAGTGTATCATTAATTTCTGGAAGTTTTGACCTCTGTGTTATGATAGAGGGGCGAAATATGCGTGAAGTGTCCAGTTTTGTATCTGAGAAACTAGCACCTTTGGAATCTGTACTAAGTACTTCAACCAATTTTATTTTGAAGAAATATAAAGAACATGGTTTGGAACTTACTGACGAAGGTAATAAAGATGAAAGGATGTTGATTACACCATGAGAAATCCATTATCAGAAAAAGTAGTATGTATTGAACCTTCTGGTATCCGTAAATTTTTTGATATTGTAAGTGAAATGAAGGATGCAATTTCTCTTGGAGTAGGAGAACCAGATTTTGACACCCCTTGGCATGTAAGAGAAGAAGGTATTTATTCATTGGAAAAAGGATGTACTTTTTATACATCTAATGCCGGACTAAAGGAATTAAGAATTGAGATAGCAAAATATTTAAATCGCCGTTGTAATGTATCTTATGATTATAATAAGGAGATTATGGTGACAGTTGGCGGTAGTGAAGCCATTGACCTTGCCCTTAGAGCTATGTTAGATCCTGGAGATGAAGTACTTATCCCAATGCCGAGTTTTGTTTCTTATCTGCCATGTGTTACCTTAGCAGATGGTGTTCCTGTAGTAATTGAATTAAAAGAGGAAGATGAATTTAAGCTTACCAGACAGGAATTATTGGATAGCATTACAGAGAAGACAAAAGTATTGATTTTGCCATTTCCCAATAATCCCACAGGGGCAATTATGACAAGAGGAGATTTAGCAGATATTGTGGATGTGATTATTGAGAAAGATTTATTTGTAATTACTGATGAGATTTATTCGGAGTTAACCTATAATGGCGAACATGTGACGATAGCCTCTTTTCCGGGAATGAAGGAACGTTGTGTCTTGATAAATGGTTTTTCAAAATCTTATGCTATGACAGGGTGGAGATTAGGCTATGCCGCGGCTCCTGCATTAATTCTACAGCAGATGCTAAAGATTCATCAATTTGCCATAATGAGTGCACCTACTACCAGCCAGTATGCTGCTGTGGAGGCACTTCGTAATGGAGATAAAGATGTGGAAGAAATGCGGGAGGCATATAACCAGAGAAGAAGATTTTTAATTAAAGCACTTCGGGATATGGGGTTAGAGGTTTTTGAGCCTTTTGGAGCCTTTTATGTATTTCCAAGTATCAAACAGTTTGGGATGACTTCAGACGAATTTGCTGAAAAACTTTTAGAAGAAGAAAAAGTAGCAGTAGTACCAGGTACAGCGTTTGGTGCATGTGGAGAAGGATTTCTTCGTATCTCTTATGCTTATTCGGTAGAAGATTTGAAAAAGGCTTTGGAAAAAATAGAGAAGTTTGTGAATCGTCACAAAAAACAATAGCTTTTTTTTGGAATATATGGTAAAATATATGAAAAGTTGTTGCTATGAGGTTACAGTTTAGTGATTTATCACAGAACTGTAATACTATGAGTACGCTATTAAGAGGGTGATGAGCGTATCATAAGAATATGTTACAAGAAGGACAGAATAGGAGGTACATAGGTATGGCGGGATTAAATGCAGATATTATTAATCCTTTTTTATCATCAAGCATGCAGATGTTAAAGGATGTGGCACAGATTGAGACAAAATTAGGTAAGCCAACAGTGAAACAAGCAAAGTTCAACAAAGAGACAGTTGTCATTATGATTGGTATTACTGGTGAGATGAAAGGACAGGTTATGTTGGCTTTTCCAATAGGCATTGCTTGTAAGATAGCTGGCAATATGTGTATGATGGAAGTCACAGAGATGAATGATTTGTCTATGAGTGCGATTTGTGAATTAGGTAATATGATTATGGGAAATGCAGCTACTATTTTTTCTACAAAAGGTATTGGTATTGATATTACTCCACCAACTATATGTATAGGAGATATGATTTTTACTACAAGTATTACGCAAAATATAAGTATACCTCTTAATGTGGACGACAATACAGCTATTGAGGTAAATGTAGCAGTAAAGGAAGACTAAAATGTTAAATATTGTATTACTGGAACCAGAGATTCCTGCAAATACAGGCAATATTGGACGTACCTGTGTGGCAGCAGGAGCAAGATTACATTTGATAGAGCCTATGGGATTCCGTATAAGCCAGAAGGAAGTCAAGCGTGCAGGACTAGACTATTGGGACAAACTGGATGTAACGGTGTATGATAGTTATCCAGATTTTTTAGAGAAGAATCCTAACGCAAAGATATACATGGCAACAACCAAAGCAAGACATACGTATGCGGAGGTATCTTATGAAGAGGATGCATATATTATGTTTGGCAAGGAAAGTGCAGGAATTCCAGAAGAGATTTTAGTAGAACATGAGGATACATCTATCCGCATCCCAATGTTTGGAGAGATTCGTTCATTGAATCTTAGTAATTCTGTGGCAATTGTATTGTATGAAGCATTACGTCAACATGATTTTTGTGATTTAAACCAGGCAGGCGAGCTGCATCGCTTGTCCTGGAATGAGGGATAGGGAAAAGACTAACCACTTTGCCAAAGTGGTTAGTCTTCTTTTCTTTTAAAAAAAATGAATAAGTCCCTCACGTATGAGGGACTTAAAAGGTTGTATTTTATATTTCATTAGGATTAGTAAGTGGCAGAGTAAAAGTAAATTCTGTGCCAACTCCTTCTGTACTGGTAACATTAATATTTTCATTATGGGCATTAATGACCTCTTTGGTAATGGAAAGACCAAGACCAGTTCCTTTTCGGTCTTTTCCTCGGGATAAATCAGTTTTATAAAAGCGATCCCAGATTTTTTTCAGACTGTTTTTTGGAATACCTATCCCAGAATCTTTAATAGAAACAATTACCTTTTCCTTTTTTTCTATTGTTGTAATGCGGATTTGGGAATCATTGTGACTAAATTTTATTGCATTATCAATTAAATTATAAAGGACTTGCTGAATTTTTGATTCATCTGCATTCACAAAAGTTTCCTTTTCAGAAAAAGTAAGATTTAACTTCACATGTTTCTTTACACAGGTTCCTTCAAAAGAGCTGGCAGTACGTTTAATAATATGATTAATGTCAAAGGAAGTAATATCTAGATTTGCCATACCTCTCTCGAAACTGTTTAGAGAAAGAAGGTTATTTGTTAACTTGGTTAGACGTTCTGTTTCAAAGGAAATGATATCCAGATACTTATTGTACATTTCTGGTGGAATAGTACCATCCTGCATAGCTTCTGCGTAACCCTTAATGGAAGTTAGAGGGGAACGAAAATCATGAGACACATTTGCAATAAAGTTCTTTTGATAATCATCCAGTTCTTGCAGTTGTTCTGCCAAAAAGTTAAGTTCTGTACTCATCTTTTCATATTCATCTTTCCCATGTAAAGAAAGTGGATATTGATAATCTCCAGAAACGTAAGCAGAAATTGCTTGTACAACTTTTTTGCTAGGATGTGCAGTAATAAACCAACAATATATAAGAAAAACTGCAAGAATAATTCCAATCCCTAATAAAATATAAAATAAAATATACTCATAGTGAGATATAGATTGCAGAAAAATATCCATAGGCTGATAAACTATAATATAGCCTCGTATAGAATAGTTTACAGTAACTGGCAGAATAATGGTAAACATAGGCTCCTGTAAAAGAGGGGATAAAGTTTTATTTTCGTAATAATACTGACTGAAAAAATCCTTATCGTAGTTGGTTATAACATAGTTTGACCCTTGAAGATTTATGTTTTTGGAATCTGCAAGAAGAGTGCCTGTTTGATTTGTAATCCATACATGAGTTTGTAATACAGAATCATATTGCTGGATTTCTTCTGCAATTGCTGTATTCATATAGGAAGAGGCACTATCATATATTTTTGTAAAATAATTATCTTCTATAAATTGTGCATAAATATAGAGTTTTGCTTTCATCTCATTAGAAACATATTTGTGAATAAGACTTGTTCCAAAAGTAAAACTAAATAAAAGTAGTGGAACCATACAAAGCAGATATCCAAATATAAATTTTAAAGCAAGAGGACGTTTTATCATAATGCTTAGCCTTTCTTTACCTCGAACTTGTAACCAATACCCCAAACGGTACTAATAGCCCAAGATTCGTGGTCTTTGATTTTTTCGCGGAGACGTTTGATATGTACATCAACTGTACGGGTATCTCCAATATAGTCATAACCCCATATATGATCCAATAATTGTTCTCTGGTAAAAACCTGGTTTGGATGGGAGGCAAGATAGTAGAGCAATTCCAATTCTTTTGGAGGCATGTCCAGATTTTCGTTTTGATAAATAACAGAATAATTGGTCTGGTTGATTACTAATCCGGGATAAGAAACATAGTCTCCATTTTGCTCTAACAGAATAGAGTCTTCCTTTGGTTGATATGTACTGGCATGGGCAAAACGGCGAAGTACCGCCTTTACTCTGGCAACCAGTTCTTTGGAATCAAAAGGTTTGATAATGTAATCATCTGCCCCAAGTTCCAAGCCAAGAACCTTATCAAAAATTTCTCCTTTGGCAGAAAGCATGATAATGGGAACAGAGGATGTTTTTCGAACCTCCCGGCAGATTTGATAACCATCCATGCCTGGGAGCATCAAATCCAGTAAAATAAGATCCGGCGAATAAGATTGATATACCTGTAATGCTTTGCTGCCATCATTTACAATGGCAGTATCAAAGCACTCTTTGGTTAAATACAAAGAAATCAACTCTGCAATATTTGTGTCATCATCTACAATAAGAATTTTTTGTTTAGAACCCATAAGTTTCCCCTCTCTATATTATTATTTAAAAGTAACAATGGTAACGCCGTGATCTCCCTCGCCAAATTCACCAATACGGTAAGATTTGACAAACTTACATTTCTTTAGATGAGCGTGTACTGCGTTACGTAATGCTCCGGTTCCCCTGCCATGGATTATCGTAACTTGAGGTAAATGTGCCAGATATGCATCATCCAGATATTTATCCAGTTTTGGAATTGCTTCTGCGGTAGTAAGTCCAATTAAATTGATATCCGGAGAAATAGCAGCAGTTTTTGACATTTTAATCTTACCACTACCCGTTTTCTTTAAGTTTGGAGCAGTTATGACCTCCTCATCAATACGCTCTAAGTCGTTAATATTTACTTGAGAACGCAAAATACCCATTTGGACAAATAAATCTCCTTTTGCGTTTGGCAGGCTGCTTACTGTTCCCTTTAAATTCAAGCTTAAAACAAGAACAGCATCCCCTAATTTTAATTCCTTCGGTTTTAACTGTTTTTTCTGTTTCTTCTGATTCTTTAGGGTAAGTTTTTCTTCAGAAGAGTTGAGCTTCTTGCGAAGCTCTGCACGTTCTTGTTCCATAGCTTTGTTTAAGCCACTTTCCTTTGACCATTTGTTGTATTTTTTTATAGTTTCGTCGGCAAAATCTTTTGCTTCTTGAAGAATAGCATGTGCTTCTTCATTGGCTTGACGAAGAATTTTTTCTTTTGCATTATCAATTTTCTCATTTTTGATGGTGAGTTTCTTTTTCAAGTCTTCAATTTCTGTTTTATAGCGTGCAATCTCAGATTCTTCTTTTTCAATGGTAAGACGGCTTTTTTCCAAATCACTTAAAACATCTTCAAAACTTTGGTTTTCGTTATCAATATATTCCTTTGCCTGCTCAATCAGATAATCTGGAAGCCCCAGTTTGCCAGAAATGGCAAAGGCGTTACTTTTTCCAGGAATACCAATTAGGAGACGATAGGTAGGACGAAGGGTTTCAACATCAAATTCACAACTGCCATTTTCTACACCTTCTGTAGTTAGGGCAAATACCTTTAGTTCACTATAATGCGTGGTAGCAACAGTACGGATACCCTGACTGTGCAGATGAGACAAGATAGACATGGCAAGGGCCGCACCTTCTATAGGATCTGTTCCAGCACCTAATTCATCAAAAAGGCAAAGGGTAGTTGGTGTTGCATGTTCCAAAATAGAAACGGTATTTGTCATGTGTGAAGAAAAGGTACTAAGACTTTGCTCAATGCTTTGCTCATCTCCAATATCTGCAAACACATCTGTAAATACAGAAAGTTCCGAATTATCAAAAGCAGGAATATGAAGCCCGGATTGTCCCATAAGTGTAAATAAACCAATAGTTTTTAAAGTGACAGTTTTACCACCTGTGTTTGGACCAGTAATTACTAATAAATCAAAGGAGCCACCAAGTTCTACATCAATTGGCACAACTTTGTGTTTATCAATGAGTGGATGTTTCCCTTTTTTTATGTTAATATAACCTCTTGTGTTAAATTTCGGTTCACTGCCCTGCAGTTTTTTTGAAAGAGCTGCCCTGGCAAAGATAAAATCCAGTTCTGCAAGAACAGATAAATTTGTTTTTAGGGCATCTGTTTCTTCGGCAGCAAGATTACTAAGAGTGGCAAGAAGTTTTTCAATCTCTTCCTGTTCCCGACTGGCAAGTTCCCGCAGTTCATTATTTAATTTAACAACAGACATTGGTTCGATAAAAAGTGTAGAACCAGTAGAAGACTGGTCATGAACCATTCCAGGGAAAGACCCTTTATATTCTGCTTTTACAGGCAGACAATATCTTCCATTACGCATAGTAACAATACTTTCTTGTAACATGCTTCTGGAAGAATTTACAACACTGTTTAGTTGTTCATGCACTTTTTGATTCGTATTTTTGATTGCACGGCGGACTTGGTTAAGCCCCGGGCTGGCATTATCACTTACTTCTTCTTCAGAAATAATACAACGTTTTATTTCATTATTCAAATTGGTGAGAGGTTCAATATAGGAAAAACGGGAAGAAAGGCTGTCTTCCTTTTTCGTGTCGGAATCCCCTTCCTCAGACTTGTCCTGTCTGGAATAAGCTTTTACTCTGGTTGCTACATTTAACAAGCTGCTAATGTTAAGAAGTTCTATGATACCCAAAGTACCACCAATCTCTAAACGTTTCAGGGAGGGCATAATATCCCGTAATCCTGAAAAAGAGATACTGCCTTTTTGCATCAGATAGGAAAGGGCATCTGTGGTTTCCTGTTGTAAGTTACGAATTTCATCTAAATCTATAGAAGGCTTTAGATTCCTGCATTTCTCCTGTCCAAGAGGGGAACTGGCACATTCAGCCAGAAGCTGGATAATTTTATCATACTCTAAAGTTTTTTGTGCTTTTTTATTCATATAATCCTCCGAATAATTAATTTTGTATCTTATTTTAACTCATTTTTGGATAAAAGTAAAATAATAACTGATCTATCCTCGATTATTCACGACTTATATTGCAGACCACTGCTATCGCAGATAGGAGCCGCTTATTAGCGTCACCTGTCTGCAATCATCGTCAATTGACCTATTAAGCATGACTAAGTCTTTATTTCTAAGCCTTCGGCTTACATAAGACTTAGTCCATGCTTAAGACCGTGAATAATCTCGGTTTATTCTTGGACTGGTTATTTTCCTGCACTTGTGATAGAATTTATAGTATATTCATATTTCATTCATAAATATCTGGTACAATAATAATGTTAACAGTTCAGCCGAAGGGGCTGACCTGTTACGGAATTGGGCAAGCTTCGCATGTAAATTGCCCAATTCCAATCCTGTTTTAGTCTTTTTTACGGTCTGCACAGCGGAGTGTGCAGACCTGCTTGAACTGTTACTGATAATGTCACAGTGTGGTATAGTAGTACTTTGGTGTATTGTATTACTACGGCTAATAAATGCCGAAGTAATAGCAGTTGCAGAATAGCACATGAAACTTTTGGTAGCGATTCGGATTGAAGATGTATGGAAAGGAAACATTGTAACAAGTTGATGGTTAAAGAAATCTATTAATTTGTGTTTAATGTGATTGGTACAATATATGAGAGAAGAAGAGTCATTTGCTTTTATAGAAGAGAACATAATGGAAAGTAAAAAACCAAAGAGACAGTTTGTAGCTGGAGCAAAAAGAGTTGTTCTGTATGGTTTGATTTTTGGAACTATCGCAGGAAGTACCTTTGCCGTTGTGAGTACCTTTGTTTCTGGTTGGCTTAGTGAAAATACAGAGCCGGAAAAAATTGCACTTGGTACAACGGTAGAACCGAAAGTAAGCAGTATTCCAGAGAAAACAAAAGAACCTAAGGAAAAAGAACCAATAACAGATGCGAAAAAGTTGGAAGGTATACAGAATATATATAGCCTGATTGGGAAACAGGCAAAGAAAACGAATAGGTCTTTAGTGGAAATTTCAGCAGTTCAGGAGGGGGGAGAAGGTGCCAACCCTTTAATGACAGAATCTGCTTCTGGTACAATTGTGGCAAAGACAAAGAAGTCAGTAATGATATTAACCAGATATAGTAGTATAAAAAATATACAAGAAATAAATGTGACCTTTATGGAACATTATACGGTAACAGGAAGTCTCCATAGTTATGATAGCAGGACGAATCTCGCAATTATAAAGGTTGCAGTATCAGAATTGACGGAGATTGTTTTAAAAAATCTTGTGGTGATTGATTTTGAAGAGTCACAATATCTGGAACGTGGAGATTTGATTTATGTGGTTGGACAGCCCGATGGTGTCATAGACTCTATGGAATTTGGATATATTACACGGGAATCTTCTATATGGAGTATAGAAGATTATCAAGTGGATATTTATGGAACTAGTATGAGTTATCATAACAATGGATATGGTATTGTTTGTAATATGGATGGAAAGTGTCTGGGGATACTGGATAGCAAATATAATGAGGAAGATACTACTACCTTCGTTGAAATTGGTAAGTTGAGATTAATTTTGGAGAATCTTTTAAATCGAAAAGAACAGGTTTATGTAGGGATTACTGGACATGGGATTACAGAAGAGTATCTGGAACAATTTAACCATCAGTCTGGTCTTTATGTTACAGAAGTTACTGTAGGTTCACCCGCTTATGAAGCTGGTATACAGGCAGGAGATGTAATTCGCAATATCAATGGGGAAAAGGTAGATGGTATGGTAAGATTTTATGAAATTATTCAGAATTATGAACCAAAAGAAACCTTAAGATTTGCTTTAGATAGGGAGAATTCCAAAGGAAAAAAAGAGATGGACCTGAATGTGAAGTTACAGAAGAGAAATTAATTTCTATATATTCACTATCTTCAGGTAGAACCTTGCACCACGCTGCAAGGTTCGTATAAGTGCCAAGTGCTGCTTTTGCACTTGTGTACATCCTCGTTTACGAAACTCCCATGCGGAATATATTTATGGTGGTGCCTAATTGTGCAAGGCATGGGAGTTTTGTAACTGTTCAATTGGTTAAGATACTATAAAGGAAATAAAAGAATGGAAAGGGAATGAACATGAAGTTTATTGAAGAATTAAAGGAAGATATGACAGTCAATGAGATTTATTTTTGCAGGAAAAAACAAGAACTGCTTACCAAAGCAGGTAAGCCATATTTTTCCTTGACTCTGCAAGATAAAACAGGCAGTCTTGACGCAAAAGTATGGAATACCGGATCTGGTGGTATTGAAGAATTTTCCACAAATGATTACATTAATGTGAATGGAAGAGTTACCAGCTTTCAAGGAAATTTGCAGTTAAATGTGGATCGTATAAGAAAGTGTTCAGAAGATGAATACAACCCATCAGATTATATGCCTTGCTCGAAAAGAAATATTGAAGAGATGTATCAGGAATTAACAGATATCATTGCAAGTATAAAAGAACCACATTTAAAACAGCTTACCCAATATTTCTTTGTGGAAAATGAAGCTTTTTCTAAGTCATTTCAGAACCATTCTGCTGCAAAGAGTGTACATCATGGATTTATTGGCGGATTGTTAGAACATACACTGGGTGTTACCAAATTATGCAATTATTTTGCTTCTGCTTATCCCATTCTTAACAGAGATTTATTGGTAACAGCAGCTCTATTTCATGATATGGGAAAGATGAAAGAATTATCTAAGTTCCCAGAGAATGACTACACAGATGAAGGACAATTACTTGGACATATATATATGGGGGCTCATATTGTGGAGAATGCAATCCATAAGATACCAGATTTTCCAGCATGCCTTAGAAATGAATTAATACATTGTATTCTGGCACATCATGGGGAGCTGGAGTATGGATCTCCTAAGAAACCAGCACTTGTTGAAGCATTTGCATTAAATTTTGCTGATAATGTGGATGCCAAGTTCCAGACTATTACAGAATTGTTCCATGGAGATCAGGATAATCTGGAATGGCTTGGTTTCCAGAAGATATTAGATACCAATATTCGTAGAACTTCCAGATAAATATAAAAGAAAGTGTAACTATTCATGGTTCTGAACAGTTACAAGAAAGTAGACAATATGAAAAGCAGTATGAAGAAAAAAAATAAACAGACAAATTTAAGTAAAAATCAGGAATTAGTAGTAGAAATTGAAGATTTGGGATCGGAAGGAGAGGGGATTGGAAAAGTAGATGGATATCCTCTCTTTATTAAGGATGCTTTAGTGGGAGATGTAGTACGGGTTTTGGTGATGAAGACCAAGAAAAATTATGGTTATGCCAGAGTAGTAGAAATTATTACCCCATCTCCCTACCGGGTTACTCCGGTTTGTGATATAGCAAGAAAATGTGGTGGCTGCCAGCTTCAGCATTGTTCTTATGAACAGCAATTAATTTATAAACAGAATAAAATTATCAATTGTTTAAAACGAATTGGAGGATTTGAGGAGATTCCCATGGAACCGATTATGGGAATGGAAGAACCTTATTACTATCGGAACAAGGCTCAATTTCCAGTGGGAAAAAGTAAGACAGGTGAAATTATAACAGGTTTTTATGCCAGCCGCAGCCACAATATTATGGACACTACCAATTGTGCCATCCAGGCAAAAGAAAACAAAGAAATTCTTGAACTTGTGAAAGAATATATGGAAGAATGTCATATTGAGCCATATAATGAGGAAACACATAAAGGTTTGGTACGCCATATACTTACCAGAGTTGGATTTGTCACTGGTGAGATTATGGTGTGTTTAATTATTAATGGAAAAAGCCTTCCAAAAGGTGATTGTCTGGTAGAGAAACTAAGAAACATCAAAGGAATGACTAGTATTACCATAAATATAAATATAGATAAGACAAACCGTATTTTGGGAGATAAAGTAGAAACTCTTTGGGGACAAGATTATATTACAGACTATATTGGTGATGTAAAATATCAGATATCTCCACTTTCTTTTTATCAGGTGAATCCAGTACAGACTAGAAAATTATATGAAACAGCTTTGGAATATGCTGACCTAAAAGAAGGACAAATTGTATGGGACTTATATTGTGGAATTGGAACGATTTCTTTGTTCCTTGCAAAAAAAGCAGCAAAAGTTTATGGAGTGGAAATTGTGCCACAGGCAATAGAAGATGCCAGATGCAATGCCCGAATTAATCAAATTACTAATGCAGAATTTTTTGTGGGGGCTGCCGAAGAGGTTTTGCCAGAACAATACAAAAAGAGTAATGGAACTATGGCAGCAGATGTGATTGTAGTAGATCCGCCAAGAAAAGGCTGTGAGGAATCTTTACTTGAAACTATAGTTTCCATGGCACCTAAACGTGTGGTTTATGTAAGCTGTGACCCAGCAACCCTCGCTAGGGATTTGAAGTATTTGTGTGAGCATGAGTATGAATTGAAAAGAGTACGGGGATGTGATATGTTTCCTATGAGTTTTCATGTTGAGTGTGTCGTGTTGATGTCACGGGTTGAAAAGTAGGTGTGTGAAAAGGCTTTGATTTCAAGGGATTTGTGGCATTTGCAGGGGACCAATGTTAATAATCCTGTCAAATGCCGCAAAATCAAGGCTTTGGGAACATATCAAATGGCATAGTTGAGTTGACAGAATGACTTTAGGGGTAGGTTGTGTAGACAGGATTATTATTGTTGACAGGATTGATACATAGACTAATCATCATCTGAGAAAAACTAATTATTGATGTTTAGACGTTGAATAAAAGGAGAAAATATGAATACAATATCTGTTAAAAGGAAGATGTCTTTTAAAGAAAAACTTCAAGAACGTTCAAAACAATTGATAGAAATAGACGGGAAAACCCTTGTAAATCTTGGATTATCAGTAAAAGATGGGTTATTTATGCTTTCGTTACTTCCTTATTTTGCACTTTATTGTCGTTCCGCTCAAGAGTTTTTTGGAGAAAGGATTATTGATAATGATACTGATAGACAAATTAATGATTTAAGAAATGGATTGAAAATTTATTCTGGAAAATATAATAAAAGTAAAGATGCAACATTAAATTCGGATGAGCAACAGAATAATATATTTAAAAATATGCTTAGATTTAAATTTATGCAAGATTGGAATATACATTATAATTTAGGTGTGTATATTGATATGGAAGGGCACATAATAGGGGATACTCAATTTTTAAACTATTTTCTTAATATTCCTTCTGTTGATATAGAAGTACAAAATGAACGAGCATATGCAATTGGAGAATTTTTAGGAGAAAAGACGGCTTATATTTTAAATGCTTATTTTGGAATAAAGAATATTCATAAATACAGTGAGATTAATATGTTGCCTAAATATGGATACATAGATATGAATACTAATATAGGGTGTCAATTTTTTAATAAAGATGTAGGTAAGGAGTTGAATTTAATTATATTACATATTTTGTCTAGTATTGGATTTGTAAATAATATGCTATGTAATGTAATGAGTGATGATAATCTTTGGTTAAATCGAATTAAATATATATCTGCACATTATGCATGGAGTGGACTTAAGAAAGTTAAGCAGCATTTTGATAATGAAAAACAAAGCATTAATGTTTTTTCAGAAGATATAAATCAATTTATAAAAAATGGATCATATTTATTTCCATCAAATTTTCGTAATTGTATGATGCACTATGACTTTTGTAATAAGGAAACAGAAGTTATTATGGAAAAGTATTTTAGTGATGACAAGCCATTCTTTGGTTTGGTAGAAAGTTGCTTTGGTGGAAAATCATATAGTAGATTTTTTTCAGAATTATCAATATTTCTAATTGATTTGGAAAAACATTTATTATCATGGTTTAATGTAGATATGAAAAAAGTAAAATGGGATTTATAGAATATTCTTATGATAAGATGAATTGATGAATAGGCTAAATACTATCTGGAAAAAACTAATTTATGATAATTAGTCGAGAATGGATAGGTGATAAAATATGCCAAATAAACCAACAGTTCATTATATTCCTGCTAACCCTCCAAAGAGAGAAAAGCGTGTCGGAATTTATTGCCGTGTAAGTACAAACAGCACAGAGCAACTTCAAAGCCTGACTGCCAAGTATCTCATCTGACAAGATTAACAGCTACTGTACCGCAATGGCTTATGTCAGATGTTTATATGGATATCGCTACAAGTAAGACAGGCTCATCACGAAAAGAGTTTAATCGGATAATGGAGGATTGCAGGTCACATAAGCTAGAGATAGTTATAACGAAAAATATAAGCAGATTTGGCAGAGATACAGTTGAAATATTAGAGGCTTTTAACCAACTTAAAGCATTTGGCATTAGTGTAATATTTGAACAGGAAAAACTGGATACTGAAAATACAGACTGCGATTTGATGGTATCTATTATTGAGTGTATTGCACAAGCTGAAAATGAGTCGAGAAGTGAAAACATCAGAATGGGCATTAAATATCGTGCGGTAGCAGGAACTTCAAAATTTTATGATAGAAAGTGTTATGGCTACAAATATGATGAGAATGGTCATTTAGTAATTGATGAAGAAAAGGCTAAAAATGTTAAGCTGATATTTGATTTGTATCTTGGTGGTCAGAGTGTTGTAGGTATCATCAAGGAACTTAAAAAGCGTAAAATTCTCTCGCCCAAAGGAAAAGAGAATTGGAACAAAAGATCTATTGAATGGATATTGAGCAATGAAAAATATACTGGTGATGTTGAACTTTTGAAATCAAGTAAAAGTGCTGTTCATTATCTGGCATCGGGAAATAGTCCTGCAATAATATCCAAGAAAGTTTTTGAGGCGGTACAGATTGAGAAAGGACAGAGAAGTAATGTGGTGAGAGGAGAAAATGGAGTTAAGAGGAAAAGCGAGAAGTATAGTTCGAAGCGTAAAAATAAAAAGTGATTAAAAATTAAATGAAATGTGAATTGCTAGTATAAAAGCGACTTAAAGTCTTAAATATAATGAAAATTTTATGTAAAAGGAGAATATTAATATGAGTAAAAGAGTATTTGTTTCAGCAGATTAGAAAGAGTCATTTGATTCTCATAGCTGAGATAAAGAAGTGGTAGATAGAATAAGAAAATGGAAGTATGATAGCCGTTATGGTGTGGATTTAATTTGCACTGATGATGTACATAAAAGTGTTACTGAAAATTCAGACTGTCGCCGTTGTGATATAAAGGAAGAGTGTGGAAGGTATATTAAATCAAGTAGTGTTGTTATTTTCGTTGTGGGAGACAATACTGCGAGCAAAAAAGCTGGTGCTTGCGATAGTATATCATGTTCTCCAGCTTATAGTGGTCAACAAAAATCAAATTGTAAATATTTCTTAAATAAAAGTTTTGCCAATTCTTTTTCAGGAGGCAGGGAAATGTCTTATCTACAATATGAAATAACAACTGCAGTATTAGCGGGAAAAAGCATAGTTTTGGTGTATAATTCAGTTTATAGACAAGAAAGTTGGATACCAAGTTGGTATAAAAGTTTATTAAGAAAGTACAATGTAAATGAATTGTGCCGTGTAGCTTTTTGGAAAGATAGTAATCATACTCTGGATTGTTATTAGGATATCAAATCTTACTTACAGTAAACATTATTTCGGAAGATTTTCGGTGAAAATAATTTATAAGGAGAAAAAGTTATGGTTTATAGAACACGTACATATATTGCTGCTGATTGGACTTCAGACCAAGATGCTATTGAGCAATTGAAAAGATGGAACAACAGTGAGCATTGGGGATTATCATTTGGAGACGCTCATGAACTAAGTCAATGTAAAAGCGATAATACTAATAATTGTAATATAAAGAAAAATTGTTCTCAAAATCTTGATAGTTCAAAATATTTTGTACTTATTATTGGAGATAATACAAAAGACCTTCGAGCAGGTTATTGTATGTATTGCAAAAATTATTATAATTGTGAATATACATATAAAACAAATAAATCTTATGTTGAGTTTGAGTGTGATTATGCAGTAAGAAATAATTTACCGATTGTCGTTCTTTACAACTCCGCAACAGTAGATAAAAGCAAATGCATTGATTCAGTGGTTAATATTGCCGAAGCTCATGCAACAATGGTCAAGCGAGGAACAGATGGTAAATATTATTGGGATTATCAAAGTGTTAAAGCAGCATTTGATAAATTAGGTGATTAGTATGATGAATCACATAAAATATGCAATTTCAAGATACTCGTTTTGGCTTAGTGTATTTGCTACTGTAATAGGAATTGTTGCAGTTGCACCAATTAGTGACTGTATAGCAATATTTGCAGTTATATTATGCTTTGCATTGCCTTTTATTATTCCTTTCATTGCTTCTTATCACAAACAAAAATTTACAATAAAGACAATAGGGAAATCAAAGGTAAGTTTTGAGTTTGGTGATTTGCTTAATGAAGATTATATAGTTATAACAACCAATAGATATTATGATATAAATCCCACAGGTCAATATATATCTGATGATTCTTTACTGGGAATGTTTGTACAAAAATTCTGTAATAACTATATTACCGAGTTGGAAGAATCGTTTAAAGCACAATTAAGAAGAGATGCAGAAAACAATATAATACCTGCTCAGTATGGTGAGTACATCAAAAAAGAAATAGATGGCAAAACAGTATATTTTTTAGTTTTTACTGACAGAAATAAAAATAATCAACCTAAGGATTTTTATATACAAGCTGTTCAGGGTTTCTTTAATAGAATTGTAAATGAAAACCATGGCAAAACAATATGTATTCCATTATTAGGAGGTAATAACAATCTTAGCGACTCTGGATTTTCAGATAATGTGATGTCCTTTATAAGTTTGATGGCTATGATAAATAATTTTGAAATAGTTAATCAACGTTCGGAGTTGAAGTTGAAAATTGTTGCATTGTCAAAAGAACGTTCGGGATTAATAGATATAGTATCAACTTATACTAAATAAAATTATGTATATGTTGCGAATTTAGAAATAGCCTAATCAAAAAAACAAAGGTTGATATGATAAAATGGTTGTCGAAGTCCCACGAAATAAGGCTTTTTATCACTTATAGATATGTTTGCTAAAAAGCCTAAGTATCACATGTTGAGTATGTCGTATTAATGCCAAGAGCTGAAAAGTAAGTGTGTGAAAAGGCTTTGATTTCAAGGGGGGTGTGGCATTTGAAGGACCGTTTTTCAATGTTAATAATCCTGTCAAATGTCGTAAAATCAAGGCTTTGGGAACATATCAAATGGCAAGCCTGAGTTGACAGAATGACTTTAGGTGTAGGTTGTGTAGACAGGATTATTATGGTTGACAGGATTGATATGGTAAGTTGGTGTACAGATGTCAGATGTCCAACAATAGTTGATTTCTATACAAATTTTTAATATAATATAATTAGGAGAATTGTAAACAGGAGTTGATGATATGACCAAAGAAAAACGGTTATCAGACGATGTGGCTGATTCTATAATATCCATGATTACCATAGAGAAAAGATTTAAAGCAGGCGATAAACTTCCGAATGAAAATGAGTTATCGGAAGAACTTGGAGTCAGCCGAACAACATTAAGGGAAGCCATAAGAATTTTGGCTGCTGGTAATGTTGTTGAGATTCAAAGAGGCAGGGGTACCTTTGTTAAAGAAAATTTTGAAGAAAACACTTTAGATGAATTATCTGCTTTGGGGACGGCTAAATTGAAAGCAGATGACTTATATGAGATGAGATTGATTTTTGAACCGGAAGCTGCCTATTATGCAACATTGCGAGCATCAGAAAGTGAGCTGCAAAGAATCCTGTCAATTGGTGAAAATATAGAGAGGCTCATATTGGAGGATAAGGACAGGACTCTGGAAGAACAGGCTTTTCACCGTTCTATTGCAAAGGCAACCCACAACGATTTTATGAACAAGCTGATGCCGGTGATACAAGAAGCGATTGATAAAGGTGTAACGCTCTCGAAAAGAAAGAGAGTGGCAGCAGAGGATACGGTTACGGATCATAGAATACTTATGAATTTTATGAAAAGCAGAAATGCAGAGGGTGCAAGAAATGCTATGCGGATACATATTCTTCATGCAATAGAGCGGTTAGGGTTAGAAAAAACAGAATAAAATTTGTTGTTTAAGGATGTAAAACTTAAAAATGGCGTGGTCAATTTTGGCTATGCCTTTTTTGTTGCGTTTTGGCACTAATTCAAAATATAAAATAAGTTTACATGAGAATAAAATAGAGTGGACAATATACTTGACATAAGACAACAGACATATTATAATAAAAAAACAATAAACCAAGGAGGTCATAAATATGCGAAGTGATAAAATAAAAAAAGGAATACCAGCGGCTCCGCAAAGAGCTCTTCTACACGCATTAGGCATAACAGAAAAGGAACTGGAAAAACCTTTTATAGGTATTGTAAGTTCTTATAATGAGATTGTACCAGGGCATATGAATATTGATAAGATTACCGAAGCTGTTAAACAGGGGGTTGCACAGGCTGGCGGAGTGCCATTTGTTTTTCCTGCCATTGCAGTATGTGATGGCATTGCAATGGGTCATGAAGGCATGAAGTTTTCGCTGGTTACAAGAGAGCTGATTGCTGACTCTACTGAAGCGATGGCAACAGCACATCCTTTTGACGGACTGGTATTTATACCGAATTGCGATAAGAATGTTCCAGGGTTGCTGATGGCAGCTGCAAGACTTAATGTACCTTCCATATTTATTAGCGGTGGAGCAATGCTTGCAGGTGATTTTGAAAACAGGAAAATCAGTTACTCAAATATTTCCGAAGCGGTAAGCGAATATAAGAGTGGAAAAATTGATACAGACACATTGCGTATGTATGAGAATTCTGCCTGTCCAACCTGCGGTTCCTGTTCGGGGATGTTTACGGCAAACAGCATGAACTGTCTTACAGAAGTTCTCGGAATGGCACTGGGTGGAAATGGTACCATTCCTGCTGTTTACTCTGAGAGACTTCGTCTGGCAAAAGAAACGGGAATGCAGATTATGGAATTAGTTAAAAAAGGGATAAAACCAAAGGATATTATGACGAAAGAGGCTTTTGAAAACGCACTTACAATTGATATGGCATTAGGCGGTTCGACGAATAGTTTGCTTCATTTGCCGGCTATTGCACATGAATGTGACTTATGCTTAGACTTGGAAACAGCAAATAATATTTCAGCAAAAACACCAAATATATGCCATCTTGTTCCGTCAGGGCAACACTACATTGAACAGCTGCATAAAGCAGGAGGCATTGTCTCTGTAATGCATGAGATCAACAAGGCAGGACTGTTGAATAAGGACTGCATTACCTGCAATGGAAGAACAATAGGGGAAAATATTTGCGGAAAAGAGATAAAAGACCATACGGTTATCAGGGATATAGATCATCCTTATAGTAAAGAGGGCGGTATTGCTGTTCTTAAAGGAAACCTAGCTCCGGACGGATGTGTAGTGAAACGGGCTGCTGTTGCGGAGAATATGATGAAGCACAAAGGCAGAGCCAGGGTATTTGATGGAGAGGAATCTGCATTAAATGCAATTTACGCAGGAGAAATACAGGCAGGGGATGTTGTTGTAATAAGATATGAAGGTCCCAAAGGCGGACCGGGTATGCGTGAAATGTTAAATCCTACATCGGCTATTATGGGCAGCGGTTTAGGAGACAGCGTAGCACTCATAACAGATGGCAGGTTTTCCGGAGCTACCCGTGGAGCGGCAATTGGTCATGTATCGCCGGAGGCAGCAGTTGGGGGAAATATCGCTTTAATCCAGGATGGCGATATGATAGAGATAGATATTCCTGCAAACACAATTAACGTCTTGGTTTCAGACGATGAGTTGGAAAGCAGGAGAAAAGCTTTGGTTCCTTTTGAAATAAAAGTAAAAAAAGGTTATTTAGCAAGGTATTCAAAATTGGTTAAATCAGGCTGCAAAGGAGCAATATTGGGGTGACCTGCGGAAAGGAAGTGGTATTATTGAGTAGTAATTTGACTAGTGAAAAAATGAACATAGAAAGACAATTTAATCTGATTGCAGAAGAATATGATAGCAACAGGAGAAAGTTTATTCCCTGCTTTGATGACTTTTACAAAAATATAACAGAATTTATTGTTTCAAATATAGAGAAACCAAAGCAGATTGTTGACTTGGGTGCTGGAACAGGTTTATTAACATATTTTTGGTATCAACAATGCCCTGATTCCAAATATGTGCTTGTGGATATTGCCGATGAAATGCTGAATGTTGCCAGAAAAAGATTTGATGGTATTGAAAACATATCGTATCAGATCGAAAATTACATTTACAAACTACCTGATATTCTTTTTGATACAGTTATTTCAGCCTTATCTATTCATCATTTAGAAGACAAAGATAAGAAGAAACTGTTTTTAAGAATATATGACAGTCTGCCGGATGGTGGTCTGTTCATAAACTATGACCAGTTTTGTGCAGGGCAGCCAGAAATGAATCATTGGTTTAACTCTTATTGGGAAAGCTGGTTAGCAAACAGTGGCTTAACGGATAAAGATATAGAGTTATGGAAGGAACGCAGAAAATTAGACCGAGAATGTACTGTTGAACAAGAAGTGGATATGTTGAAAAATTGTGGGTTTAAAATTGTTAAATGCATCTACTCCTACCAAAAATTTTCTGTCATTGTTGCAATTAAATAATGTTTTAAATTATTAGTTTCTTGTTTGTTGAACATGGTGAAACAGTATTAAATGGTTGGGTATAATAAAGTTTTCAAGAGTGTGCAGTTTAACTTACGGATCACGCAGTTCTGCTAATTTAGTTAGCTGAATGTAACTATTCAGGTAACTAAATTAGCAGAACTACGTGTTTCGTAAGAAGATTTAAATTTTACAGTGTTTAAGCCCCTTTGCCGAAGGCGAATTATTATGGGCTTAAACGTAACTGTTCATGATTTTGAACAGTTACAGCTGAATATAGAATAGTTGAAAGGATGATATATAAATGAACACCTTTGAATTTGACGGAGAGAAATACAAGAGTGCCTCTAAACATCAGAGAGAATGGGGTAGTGATTTAATTGAGGAATTGTTTTTAAGCGGAAATGAAATGATTTTGGATTTGGGCTGTGGAGATGGCTATTTAACAGAACAATTGGCTCAATTAGTGCCTTATGGAAGTGTTTTAGGAATTGACAGTTCTGCAGGAATGATTGAAACCGCCCAAAAGCGAATCAGAGATAATTTGGTATTCACTCAAATGGATATTAATTCTATTGATTTTCACAATATGTTCGATGTTGTTTTTTCAAATGCAACGCTTCATTGGATAAAAGACCATAAAAAATTGTTAAAGAATACTTTTACAGCATTAAAAGAAGGTGGTATGCTTTTATGGGATTTTGCCAGTGATGGTAATTGTTCCAATTTTTATGAAGTTGTTCGGGAAAAAATACAAAATGAAAAATATAAACAATATTTCAGCGGCTTCCAATGGCCATGGTATATGCCCACAAAAATTGATTATGAAAAAATCATTATTGCATCTGGATTTAGCGTATATAACATAACAGAAGTAAACAGGGATAGATATTTTACTAATGCTGATGAAATGATAAAGTGGATAGACCAACCGAGTATAGTACCGTTTATTGAGGTTATCCCTAACGAATTGAAATCAGCATTTCGGAAAGACGTTATTAAAGCAATGATAGAAAAAACGTTACAGCCAAATGGTACTTGTTTTGAAACATTCCAGCGTATACATGTAACAGCAACTAAATAAATTTCCATTTATTTAATAATATAAAAAATAAAAATTGTTCTTTACGAAATCTAGGGAATATGATAGGATATAAGAACAAAAAGAATGTATGTTTGGAGATGGATGAAGAATATAACTTGTTCTGTTTTCAAAATAAAATATAATGTATTTGTTCAGTACCTGAACAGATACTAGATTTTAGCCCATAAAAATTCGCAAAGCGAAGGGCTAAAATCTTGTAAAACTCGGATTTGTCAAGCAAATCCTCGAGTATGTTCTGAACAGTTACAATATAATACAATATATTGAACAAAAATTTAAAGCAGATAGTTAAAGGAGAGAGATTAAAAATGAAGGTGATTAGCCTGTTTAGCGGATGCGGAGGACTTGATTTAGGTTTTGAGAGAGCAGGGTTTGAAATACCTGTTGCAAATGAGTTTGATAAAACAATATGGGCAACTTTTAAGGCAAATCATCCTAATACACATCTAATTGAAGGGGATATTAGAAATGTAAGAAAAGAAGATTTTGAGCAGTATATTGATGGGGAAGTGGATGGAATAATAGGAGGTCCACCATGCCAATCTTGGTCAGAAGCTGGTTCCCTTAAAGGAATAAAGGATTCAAGAGGACAATTGTTTTTTGATTACATAAGGATACTGAAAGAATTCCAGCCCAAATTCTTTTTGGCTGAAAATGTTAGTGGTATGTTAGCTAATAGACATTCTGAAGCTGTGCAAAACATATTGCAATTATTTGATGATGCGGGATATGATGTCTCATTTACCTTAGTTAATGCAAAAGATTATGGGATTGCTGAAGAAAGAAAGCGGGTATTTTATATTGGATTTAGAAAAGATTTGAATATAAATTTGAATTTATTGGGTTGAGCGAGTAGAACGGATGCTCATCTATCATTGACAGGAAGGATTAAGATTATGATTACGGATTCATTTGATAACAAAACTGAGCCTATATTTACACTGAAAGATTTTTATGGAGAGAGAAAAGTGATGCTCGATACCTGCGTCATCATTTTCTCAAAAGAAATCTATGAGACGGTTTTGACCACTTATTCTTGCACGAAAATTACTGAAATTAATGCACCGAATGGGGCGGTTCCAATTTATAAATTCAGTTATGAAGGAAAAGAAATTGCCTTTTATTTGTCTGCAATCGGTGCTACGGGGACATCTGAGTATTGTATCGAGGCAAATTGGCTGACTGGTGCTGAGAAGTTTATCATGTTTGGATCAGCAGGAAGTCTCAATAAAGAAAAAACTCAAGGAAGATTTGTTGTTCCGACTGAAGCCTATAGGGACGAAGGAATTTCCTATCATTATGCACCGCCAAGTGACTATATCGAGATTAAAAATCACGAAAAGTTAACTTCTATTTTTGATGAACTACATCTTCCCTATGTCAAAGGAAGGGTATGGTCTACAGATGCATTTCTTCGTGAAACAGCAGGTCAGGTTGCTAAGCGGCAGAAAGAAGGTTGTATTGCGGTGGAAATGGAATTGGCAGGCGTACAGTCAGTTTGTGATTTCTACGGCTTTGATTTATATGATTTTCTTGTAACTGGGGATGTTTTATCAGAAGATAAGTACGAGATGGAGAAATTCAACGATGCCAATCATAATTTGAATAAATTTTATATCGCTTTAGAGATTGCGAAACGAATTTAATTCGTTAGACCATGTAGTTCTTTTGAGTAGGAATGTTTCATATAAATTTGAAAGAAATGAATGACTTTTAGGAGGATAAATTTAAATTTATCTATGAGGATACAAATACAGCATATAAAATGATTGGTAATGCTGTGCCTGTTAATCTTGCGTATGAGATTGCGGGGGCAATAAAAAAATATCTTGAGGGTAATGGAAACGAGATTGAAATTGATAATGAAGTTATTGATGCAAGAAAGATTAATGAAAAGAAAATGAGTACAAAAAGTAATGATCAAGGACGTGCCTATGAGTATGTATGGATAAAAACTTTATATAAGGCATTACATAAACTGAGAAAGACCCGGATTGTTGAGAATTCTAGTTTGATTGCTAATAAAAGAGCATGGTCAATAATGAATGAAGAAATGCAGGAAACATTTATGATATCTGCAAATGCTGCGATTGATACAGTGCTTGAAATGGAGCCAAGGCTTATTGAAAATGATGGTGATGAATTGACACTAGAGTTTCAGAAAGATGGTGCAGGAATTAAAGGTGATGTAAGAGATATTATAATAAAGAGACAAGATATTCAGTGGGAAATTGGCTTAAGAAACAAAAAGAAATTGGACTTAGATGGTCTGAGATTAGTGATAAAAGCCAAAGAGTATATATTCCATTATTACAGGCTTTTATGGATGAGGTTAGCAGAGCATACGAAAATGATGAAACAGTGCCTCGCAAAATGATAGAGTATCTTATTGGAATTGAGGATTATTATAAGATAGTAAGTAAAGATAGTAAACGTCTTACTCTTATACATACATTCAATATGCATAATACATTAAATAAACCAAGCAGGGTAAGGGTGTCAGCAATTACGGTTCCTATTGTGGAATTGCCTACAAGAATTGTGGCATTAGGATTTAAGCCTAATAGTGATAATACCATTGAAATATATTTTGATAATGGATGGCAGCTTAGTTTTCGGATTCATAATGCGAAATCTACTGTGGAGCCAAGTTTAAAATTTGATGTTCAATTTGTTGGGATGCCAACATCAATTTTAAATATTGAATGTAAATGGAGCTAAAAGGGTAGAAAAATGAAAAAGATGATTTATTAAAAAAAGTCATGTACAATAAATGTAACTGTTCATGGTCAGAACAGTTATCAATAAACATTATGAAAGCCACATGGAGTGTGAATTTATGTATCGAATTTTATTAATAGAGGATGACTTTGCCTTGGCACAAGTCATAAAAAAGCAAATTGAATCATGGGGAAATGAGGTACAACTAATATCAGATTTTCAAAATATAATTTCTACTTTTGTAGAATACAATCCCCATTTAGTATTAGTGGACATTGGGTTGCCTTTTTTTAATGGTTATCATTGGTGTAATGAGATTCGCAAAATATCTAATGTGCCAGTTGTATTTCTTTCTTCTGCCTCTGATAATATGAATATTGTTATGGCAATGAATATGGGTGGGGATGATTTTATACCTAAACCAGTGGAGCCAATGGTGTTGAACGCTAAAATACAAGCGATTCTTCGCCGTGCCTATAATTTATCAGGGCAAGTGCCAGCATTAGAGCATTTGGGGGCTGTTTTGAATTTAAATGATAGTTCTTTAACTTATGGAGAAGAACGAATTGAGTTAACAAAAAATGAGTTTCGAATAATACAAACATTGATGGAACAAAAGGGCAAGATCGTTAGCCGTGATCAGTTAATGACCCGCTTGTGGCAGGATGACTGTTATGTAGAGGAAAACACTTTAACGGTTAATGTTAACAGACTCCGTAAAAAACTAGAGAGTGCCGGACTAACAGACTTTATTAAAACAAAGGTAGGAAGTGGGTATATCATCGAATGAAGAAGACAACATGGTTAAAGTTGGTACAGATTTTTCTGCGGGAACAAGCTATATTTTTTTATCTAACAATCTCAGGGCTTGTTATATTTTATGTGGTTTTTAATTTATACCAATTAGAAATGGAAGCATATTGGTATGCTACAGGATTGTTTCTGTTATTTTTTGTAATTATGCTAATGGTTCGGTTTAGTCAATACATTTATCAACATAAGATCCGTCAGCAAATCCTTTCCTCTATAGAGCATAATTGGCAACAGTTAGAATCTCCAGAATCCCTTATAGAATCGGATTATCAAGAAATATTACAATCTCTGGGAAAACGTTGTGTAGAGCTTTCTACCCAGTTAAAAAACGAAAAGCAGGAAAGTCTTGCTTATTACACTACTTGGGTACATCAAATTAAAACACCCATTTCCGTTATGCAGATGCTGTTACAATCGGAGGATATAGAAGAACACAGAGCATTATCTGTCGAATTATTTCGTATTGAACAATATGTAGAAATGGTATTGAACTATATTCGATTAGGAAGTAACTATAATGATTTTGTATTTCAAGAGTATAACCTTAATACACTTATCCGTCAGTCTATTCACAAGTACGCAGCACAATTTGTGCATCGGAAGTTACAACTTATTTATAAGCCAATGGATATTACTGTTTTGACAGATGAAAAATGGCTAATATTTATTATAGAACAATTATTGTCTAATGCAATCAAGTATACTTATCAGGGAAGTGTGACAATTTGTGTCACTGAGGACAAAAAATTGACAGTCGCAGATACTGGAATTGGGATTGCACCAGAAGATTTACCACAAATCTTTGAAAAAGGATTTACTGGTTACAATGGAAGAGCAGACAAAAAAGCCACCGGATTGGGGCTTTATTTGTGTAAGCAAGCGGCTGAAAAACTTGGTATTTTGATAACCGTGCAGTCAGAGCCTGGTGTTGGAACTGTATTTACCCTTGACTTGGCAAGGAAAAAGTTAGAAGTAGAATAATTGATGTAATAGTAAAGTGCCATTCAGAAAGTTGTTTATTTAATAGTTCAGGTAGGTCTGCACACTCCGCTGTGCAGACCATATAAACCATTAAAACAGGATAGAGATTGGGCAATTGGCATGCGAAGCTTGCCCAATTCCGTAACAGTTCAGCCATCGGCTGAACTGTTACGTTTATTTTTTGAGCATCTTACAAAAATGTCACATCCATAAGCCGAAATGTCACACGATTCGATGTTGCCATTCCGGCTGTTTTGTTATCATAAAAGGTAACTGTTCAGAACCATGAATAATTACCATAAGAGTATAACAACAAGGAGGAAAAAATAATGACAATCTTAGAAGTTAAAAATCTAAAAAAAATCTATACTACCCGTTTTGGTGGCAATCAGGTGCAGGCACTTTCTGATGTATCTTTTTCGGTAGAAGAAGGTGAATATGTAGCAATTATGGGGGAGTCTGGCAGTGGAAAGACTACACTTTTAAATATCTTGGCAGCATTAGATCTGCCGACTATTGGTAAGGTTTTATTAGATAATAAGGAGCTTTCTGGTATTCGTGAAAAAGAACTGGCAGCATTCCGCCGTGAAAATCTTGGTTTTGTTTTTCAGGAGTTCAATTTGCTTGATACATTTTCTGTTAAGGACAACATTTTGCTGCCCCTGGTTTTAAGTGGGACAAATGTAAATGAAATGGAGAATCGTCTGGAACCCATTGCAAAACGGTTGGGTATTGCAGATTTGTTAAATAAGTTTCCCTATGAAATTTCTGGTGGACAAAAACAACGTGCTGCAGTTGCCCGTGCCATTATTACAAATCCGAAATTGCTCTTAGCAGATGAGCCAACAGGAGCCTTAGATTCTAAGTCTACAGATGATTTGCTTCATGTATTTCAAACCATCAATGACATGAAACAAACAATCTTAATGGTAACACATTCAACAAAGGCAGCAAGTCATGCAAACCGAGTGCTGTTTATCAAAGATGGTGAAGTATACCATCAACTTTACCGGGGAGACTGTACAAATGACCAGTTTTATCAAAAAATTTCTGATACCTTAACAATATTGGCGACAGGTGGTGAGCAGCGATGAAAAAAATACTTTACTTGAAATTTGCATGGAATAATATCATAAAAAATAAATATTTATATATTCCTAATATAATAACAGGAACAGGGCTTATTGCAGTATTTTATATTTTGATGACCCTATCTACAGATGATCAGTTAGCTAATGTTCATGGTGGTAGCAGCTTGGTAACTATCATGCCCTATGGAACAGTTATTGGTGGAATCTTATCCTTTATATTGATTCTGTATGCAGGCAGTTTCTTGATGAAGCAGAGAAAAAGAGAGTTTGGTATTTATAATATACTCGGATTGGAGAAGAGACATGTTGGCAGAATACTTTTTTTGGAATCTGCTATTTCAGCATTGATTTCTATGATAAGTGGTCTGTTTTTTGGAATTGTTTTATATAAGCTATGCGTACTTTTAATTTGCAAGATACTTAAGGTACAAACTGTGCTGGGATTTTCTTATATAAATCCTAAGATACTGTTTCTGGCAGCAATAATCTTTGCAGGTTTTTATATTATAAATATGTTATTGCATTACATACAGATAGTGAAAATGAAACTTATAGAATTGTTACAAAGCAGTCAAAGTGGTGAAAGGGAACCAAAAATCAAATGGATTCCCCTAATTGTTGGTGTTCTTTCTTTAGCTAGTGGTTATTTTATTTTACTAACTACAGAAAGTCCTCTCAAGGTATTGTTTATGATATTTGTTGCAATTCTTTTGATTATATTGGGAACTTATTGTCTTTTTATGGTTGGAATTATTGCCTTGCTAAAGTTCTTAAAAAGCAGAAAAAATTTTTATTATCAGAAACGCTATATGACTGCTGTGTCCAGTCTTTTATACCGGATGAAGAGAAATGCGGTAGGTTTTGCATCTATTACAATTTTGGCTTGTGGTGTTCTTTTATTGATGTCCTCAACGATTTGTCTGTACATAGGGATAGAGGATTATGTGAAAACAAATTATCCGCATCAGTATACTTATGTAGTGGATTTTTATGAAGAAAACGGGGAGACTCATAAACTTTCTGAAAAAGAACTTAGGAATATCGTAGAGAAGGCTACCAAAAAAACAAATCTGAAGATTAGCCAGTCTTTTTTTTACCAATACTTAACCTGTGGATTCGTATTTCGGGGTGGCAGGTTTATCACAGAACCAGATATGCTTGATTCTAATATCATTGTTCCAAATGGAGCAGTTTGTGGTTTTTTAACAGCAAAAGATTATAAGAATTTGACAGGAGAGCAGGCGGATATTTCCTCAAATGAGGTCTTAGTATATCAGCCTGGTGGAAACAAGCAAAATGTGAAGGACTCTTTTGTATTAGATGGACATACTTTTTATGTAAAGAGCAAAATAGATGATTTTCCAGTGTCAGCAGCTCCTAAAGGTCAGGATGTTACATATGATTTTTTTGGTATTATTTTGAGAGATGATACAATAATGGGGGAGATAGATCAGTTTCAAAATAATGTTTATCAAGATGCTAATGTGATTGAAAATATGTTAGCATTTGACTTAGAAAATTTAGAACATAATGCCAAGTTACTAAAATATTTATGTGATGAAACGGAAAAATATCAACGAGAAAAATATAACTACGGAAAAGATGTAAATGTAGAAGCATTTTATGGATATAGCTTTTCTAATCGAAATGGGGTCAAATCAGCTTTATATGACTTTTACGGAAATCTGTTGTTCCTTGGATTAATATTATCCTTTGTCTTTGTTTTTGCAACAGCATTAATTATTTATTATAAGCAGATTTCGGAAGGATATGAAGATCGGCAGAGATATCAGATTATGCAAAAAATTGGCATGAGTGGATATGAAGTAAAAAGTACCATTAGAAGCCAGATACGGATTATGTTTTTCTTACCAATTATAGTGGCAGCAATCCATGTATCTGTTGCCATGCCAATTTTACTGATACTTTTACGTTATTCTTTCCGTATGGATGACACTTTATTTATTGGTTGCGTGGCTGGTGCACTTATTGTATTTATTCTTATTTATATTATTATTTATAAAGTAACAGCTAAAAATTATTATAATATTGTGAAAAGATAGAAGATGTAGAATTCTTGATAAAGGATATTGATATCTCTGACCTTGAAATGGGAGGTCAGGGATATTTTTTCTTAGTAGATAAGGGAGATTATGTTTTCCTGTGTGCAACTATCAAATTACGGTGAAAGACAATATAAAATATTTTGGGAGTGGAAAAAATAATTGTGATTAAGAAACCACTATGATACAATATTATTAGAATCTTATTGTAACTATTCAGGTAGAAACACGCATTTACAGCATGTTTCGTAAGAAGAATGAAAGTTGATTGCTACGTGCTACGCACTCCTGCAATCACCAACTGTATTCGTATTTCGGGCTGTCACACCCTACATACTCATACAGTTTAGCCAGCCAAATGTCTATATTTCTTTGCAAGC
>CAMWUK010000011.1 GCA_947177415.1 uncultured Clostridiaceae bacterium | reverse complement strand
TTTCTAAATATTGTTGTATTTCTTTTATTACATACGTAAACACGCAGTAAATGTGTGTTTCTACTTGAATAGTTATCTCCTTCTTTAGATATTAGAAAATATATGACAAATTTTTTTATATACAAGCTTTAAATAAGAAAATTATTATATCCTATTATAGTTGTCTATAACAATTTTATCTTCCAATATTTCTAAACAATCCTCCTGAATCAACCGTTCTTTTTGTTTTTTCGTAAGATGTTTTATCCAATATTCCAATTTTGAAGCATCTGCTCTGTTCTTGCTCTCCCATATTGCTTCCATCTTTATTGCATCATGGCTTTTGGTATACTTTGCACCTTTCTCCGATTTCTTCACATGTTCCTCTAACCTTCGTTCTACATCTGTAGTAATCCCTGCATAAATAGATTTATCCTTGCATCGTAACATATATGTATAATACATTAAAATTACCTCTTTCATATTTTTTATATAGTGGATTATACTACAAAAAACACCTAATTGATAGACTACTACAAAACAAAAAACCCATGGACAATTAGCCACAGGTTTTCTTCTTTTATTCATAATATTATTTTACATTAAATGCTTTCATTCCAGGATATACTGCACTCTCTCCAAGCTGTTCTTCAATACGAAGTAACTGGTTGTATTTTGCAACACGCTCACTTCTGGATGGTGCTCCTGTCTTAATCTGGCAAGTATTCAATGCTACTGCCAAATCTGCAATGGTAGTATCTGCGGTTTCCCCGGAACGATGGGAAGAAATCGCTGTGTATCCGGCTTTATGTGCCATCTTAATTGCTTCTAAGGTTTCTGATACAGAACCAATTTGATTCAATTTAATTAAGATAGAGTTACCACAACCATTGTCAATACCTTTTTGCAATCGCTCTGTATTCGTTACGAATAAATCATCCCCCACCAACTGTACCTTGCTGCCAAGTTCTGCGGTAAGTTTTTTCCATCCTTCCCAATCTTCTTCATCCAAGGCATCTTCAATAGAAATAATCGGATATTTATCTACTAACTGTTTCCAGTGTTCAATTAACTGTTCGGAAGTATACACAGTTCCTGCTTTTGGCAGCTTGTATTCTCCAACTTTGTCTGTCTTCCATTCAGAAGAGGCTGCATCCATCGCAATTTTAAAGTCCTTCCCTGGTTCATAACCTGCATTTTTTACTGCTTCTAAAATATACTGGATGGCTTCTTCATCACTAGCTAAGTTTGGTGCAAATCCACCTTCATCACCTACAGATGTAGCTAGACCTTTTGATTTTAGCAAAGCTGCCAGAGCATGGAATACTTCTGCACACCATCTTAATGCTTCTTTGAAACTTGGTGCTCCCACTGGCATAATCATAAACTCTTGTACATCTACAGTATTAGCAGCATGTGCACCACCATTTAAAATATTCATCATTGGTACAGGAAGACGGTTTCCGGAAATTCCACCTAAAAAGCGATACAATGGCATATCCAAAGCTGTTGCTGCTGCCCTTGCAGCTGCAATAGAAACCGCAAGAATTGCATTTGCACCTAATTTAGATTTATCTTTTGTTCCATCTGCTTTTATCATGGCAGCATCAATTGCATAAATATCTGATGCATCCATACCAACAATAGTATCCTGAATCACTGTGTTAATATTTTGTACTGCTTTACTCACACCTTTTCCTAAATATCTGCTTTTGTCATTATCTCTTAATTCCAAAGCCTCAAACACACCTGTGGATGCACCACTAGGAGCGGTTCCTCTAGCTATTGTTCCATCCACCAATGTAACCTCAGCTTCTACAGTTGGATTTCCTCTGGAATCCATAATTTCTCTGCCAATAACTTTTTCAATCTCTAAATAGTTCATGCCAAAACCTCCAAAATCTTCTCAAAATATGTTAGTTTTACCTAATCATTTCATTATACCATTGCTCTCTATTGAATACAATGCAACCTAATGACAATCTTTTTCATTAAATTTATTCATGGTATAATCCTATACAAGCATTCTATCCAGATTTTTGAAAATTATTCCATCCATTTACTATGAAAGTCCTGACAAACGTCTGCATTTCATACAAGCTTGCTTGTAAAGAAATGCAGACATTTGGCTGGCTAAACTGTATGAGTATGAAGGGCGACAGCCCGAAATACGAATACAGTTGGTGATTGTGGGAGTGCGAAGCACGCAGCAATCAACTTTCATATATAGTGGTGCCTCGCTTGCGAGGCATGGATGTTTTATCAGAAACATTTATACATGTTCGTTACATTAGTGTACTGGCATGTCTCCCTTTATTTAGGATTACATCTTTTACAAGGTTCATATCCTTTTTCTTCCAACTCTTTTCTTGTTCCTGTATATTCTTCTTTGTTATTTGCACTTAATTTGCTGACACTGCTACAATCCTTTGTATGAAACTTTTTAGAACTGGTATTCAATATATATGTAATTTTCTTTGATGGACTTACAGTTTGTCTCTTATCTTTTGGCTTTACCGCTTCCTTAGAGTCATCCTCCCAGCTTTCCCCAGTTGCATAATCTATCACCACTCCTGGCTGGCTATTGTATACAAATACATTATAACAAATGTCTGCCCCTTCATCCTCTACAGAACATGCCTCCATCTGAAGACCTGTAGCGATCAGATTCTTGCCTTCATAAATCGGTGTTACACGATATAGCACATGGTTGGAGGTTTTCTTAATATAATCTGCCACTAAATTTTCAAACGGCAACATTCCATCTATATTTAAATAACGGGTTCCTGTTATCAGATTCCGCTCATTGGCATTCTCCCCTGTAAGCTGATATCCAATCAAATGACATCGGTTATACAAATATTTTCCGTCTACACAATCATATTTTACCGTATGCCACCCAGCAGGCTTTACTTGTCCAATAGCACCTCTTTCCTCTGTAGGCATAAGGTCTTTTCCTATATTTGCATAAGCTACACCACATCTTCCCAATCCATCTAATTCACTATAGTTTTCAAAAGAATCCTGTTTCAAATCCTCTTTTGTAAATTCTGGTTGATTTTCGTTAATAATCACATAAGGTTCCCCAGAAAACTCTGGTACATCTGAAGCTGTTATCTTCCCCTCTGTGGTTGTAATTTGTGTTATTTCCTCTTGAAAATCTTTACTGTCATCTGCCCATTTTCCAAAAAAGCTGTCACTTTCCTTTTCAAAGCTTATAGTCTCCTTTTGGCTAGAGCTATTGGAATTTTCTCCAATATTTAATCCTTCGCATCCAGTCAAACACACAATACATGCTATTAGTATTAGTAATTTTTTCAAATTATTCATTTCTACACTCTCCTATTCTGTAGGTTCCTTTGTTTGGTAAACCTTTTCATCTATAGTTTCTGCCTCTATCCATTCTATGGTATATTCTTTATCTGTCAGTTTTCCCATTTGTACAATATAATTTTGTATCAATTTTTTTGCCCGTTCTGTGGCTTCTTCAAATACCATAGTATTTTCTTTTGCCGCTTTATTCATATTCTCTTGTGCTATAGAAATTGCTTCTGTCTCATGTTCTAATGTAATCCATGCTCCATCATTATCACTGGTGCTGGTTACATATAATCCATCATCCAAAGATTCCGGTTTCACTTCGCTGCTTAATATCTTTGCTTTTGGCATAGTTATTTTCACTTTATCTTCATTCACTTGAATCTTTAGATTTGCCATATCAATACCAATCTTAATAACTCCCACATACTCAAACCAATATTCACAATCCTGTACATTGGCTTTTCTCATCCAGTCCAAAATATTCCATCCATCGTTCCATCCTTCTTTAAACCATCCCCCTTCCACTTTTCCTTTTACCACATTATGGTAGTAACATTCCATAGTGGCAAGCTCACAAATTGATCGAATCTGGCTAATTGCTGGCTCTTGTACATTTTTTTCTTCCTGTTTTTTTGTACAGGCAGTTAGTGTGACAAAAATGATAATCAATCCAAAACATAAAATGGTTTCTGCCTTTTTTCTCATTATTTCTGCCCCCCTATTCCACAACAATGTGGTATCCTTCCTCCATCTGTTCCATCCATGGCTCCAATAATGCAGTAACTGCCGATTCTGCATTATTTTTTGCCAGTTCTAACAAAGTCTTATCTCCTTCGGTTTTATTCCTGAGATCTTCACTACACAACTGGAATGCCTTTTTATAATTTTCTCCCTTTGAATCACTTTGGGATTTCTTATGGATATATTCCAGAGAACTTTCATCTACTATTGTATCTAAAATCTCAACTGCTGGTAATTTCACCTTGATTTCCTTATTTTCTTCGCCTATATCAATGTCGATTTTAGAAAAGTCTATCCCAGCTTTCACTGTTCCTTCATAGGAAACATAATAAGAAATATCCCCATATTCTGTTCCGTTTCCAGCAGTATCCACCACTTCATATCCTGGAACAATCCCGTTATAAGTATAAGTTATGGTAGAAAGTTCGCTAATTTCCAATACCTCCATAAGCGTTGACTTTGTAAGCACACTCTGGTCTTTTTTCGGCTTTCCACCATGTGTCATTGCCAAATAAACCCCTGTTATAATAGAAAATGCAATCACTGCCAATATAACAGTGTTTATTATCTTTTGCCTCATCCAATTCCTCCTCTCATTTTCCAGAATCCGTAACAGTTCAGAACCATGAACAGTTATTTCCAATCTGTCTCTGTATTTCTTTGCTAGTAAAGAGTATATCATAACCATGTTTTTTTTTCCATGGAAACTTATTTGTTATGTAACAGTTCAGCCGGGTAAAAGTATATGTGCAAATTGCATGATTGAGCTTGCTCATAGAGGGCAATTTGTGCATGTACTTTTATGTGCTTAACGCCATTCATGAATAAAGTGTCCAGCCAGAAAAATATTTTTAGCCAATTTATATATTCTGGCACTTTATGAATGGACTCGGCTGAACTCTTACTTTGTTATTATTCATTTTGGATTTTTCTGTTGCTTTTTTTTTCAGAATGTTGTAAAATATCTATAGATTTCAAAGGAGAGATTTGCCAATGGTACATCTCTCCTTTTTGTACTTTATCCTATAAAACACTCATGCCTCGCAAGCGAGGCACCACCATGAATGAAAGTTGATTGCTACATGCTACGCACTCCCGCAATCACCAACTGTATTCGTATTCTGGGCTATCGCCCTACATACTCATACAGTTTAGCCAGCCAAATGTCTATATTTCTTTGCAAGCAAGCTTGCATGAAATATAGACGTTTGTCAGGACTTTCATAGTAAACTTTTATGCAATTGCTCCGAAAGGATGCACAAACGATAAAAAGGAGCTGTGATTTATGAAGAAACAAGGTGTAATACGACGTATTGATCATTTAGGCAGAGTAGTAATCCCAAAAGATTTCCGATATTCTAACTTTATTAACGATGGAGATCCTGTTGAAATTTTCTGTAATGACAAGGGCGAAATTGTTATCAGAAAGTACGATCCCCACCATGATTTAGCCGCACATATTCAATATTTAGCAGATCAGGTTGAAATACATAAATTTGATTTAGAAAAAAATAAGAAAGTTTTAGACCTGTTTCAACAGCTTATTGAAGTCTTAAAGTAACTATTTAGGTAGAATAAAACATAAAATTTTTTGAGGTTGTTTTTATCTTGGTGGTATTGACAACCTTTTTTTAATATGACGTTACTGTTCACACCTATGGTGCTAACAGTAACAGAATCCAGCCTATTTAAAGTTCGCCTTCGGCGAAAGACTGGATTCTTGGCTGTTTTACATTCTTGGCACATAGCTTGACAGCAAGTGTCAAGCTTGTGAGTGAACAGTAACAATATAACAGCATTTTAATTTTTACACATTTTATCTTGTTCATCTTGTCGAAATATGATATGCTATAATGGAGTTTTTTTCTGCTGGATGATATATAATCCAGCTAGAATTGGCTATACTTTTAAAAACTCATGAAGTATTTGGAGGTAACAGTTCAGCCCCGGCTAAACTGTTACATTTGGAGGCGTTGTTTTGAAGGAAAAAAATAAAGGTATTCTTTTTATTTTACTAGCTGGTGTCTTTTTTGCCAGTATGACTATTTGTTCCAGATTAGCAGGAGAATTGCCAACGATGCAAAAAGCCTTTTTCCGCAACTTTTTTGCTGCAATGATTGCAGGATTTCTTCTCCTTCGCAACAAAAAAGATTTTCGTTATCCGTGGAAATATATACCAACTTTGCTGGTTCGGTCTATATGTGGAACAATTGGTATTCTATGTAATTTCTATGCCATAGATAAACTGGTTGTATCAGATGCCAATATTCTTAACAAAATTTCTCCTTTTGCAGCACTCATTTTTTCCTTCTTCTTTTTAAAAGAAAAAATGAAACCTGTTCAGATTTTTACCTTAATCGGGGCATTTGTTGGTGCTATCATGGTCATCCAGCCGAATTTTTCAAACTTTTCTTTTCTTCCTGGTATTGTGGGCTTATTAGGAGGTATTATGGCTGGTGCTGCATATACTGCAGTCCGTTATCTTGGTATGAAAGGTCTGGAAAGTATGAAGATTGTATTTTTCTTTTCTGCTTTTTCCTGTCTTTCTATTTTACCATTTGTGATAACCGGTTACCAGTCTATGAGTAGTACACAACTTATTTACCTGATTTTATGCGGAATGTTTGCGGCAGGAGGACAGATATGCATTACCAAAGCATATACCTATGCACCTGCAAAAGAAATTTCTATCTATGATTATTTCCAAATTGCAGTTGCTGCGGTACTTGGCTTTTTTATTTTCGAACAAATTCCAAATCCATTAGGATTATTGGGTTATATGATTATTTTCGCTATGTCACTTATCAATTGGTGGAATACCAACCACACATCTAAGATACAGGGATAAACAAGAACCTTTTTGTGTTCTTTAATATATAATTTATGGAGGGTAAATTTATGAAATGGTATGAAAACGCAGTATTTTATCACATCTATCCTTTGGGATTATGTGGATGTCCAAAACAAAACGATGGTGTTACCAGCGAGAATCATTTTGATAAACTGAATGCATGGAGCAGACATGTAAAGAAAATTGGCTGTAATGCTATTTATATTGGTCCATTATTTGAATCCGTAGGTCATGGCTATGAAACTACAGATTATAAAATGGTGGATCGCCGTTTGGGAACCAATGATGATTTTCGTCAGTTTGTAGCAAACTGCCACAATATGGGAATGCATGTGATTGTAGATGGTGTATTCAATCATGTGGGAAGAAATTTCTTTGCATTTCAGGATTTGCGGGTAAACCGTGAAAATTCCAGATACCGTGACTGGTTCTGTAATGTGAATTTTTATAACAATAATGAGTATAATGATGGATTTAGCTATGATAACTGGGGTGGCTACAATTTACTTGTAAAATTAAACCAGAGAAATCCAGAAGTAAAAGAACATATTTTTGATGCTATCCGCTATTGGATAAAAGAATTTGATATTGACGGAATCCGTCTGGATGCAGCAGATGTATTAGACCATGGTTTTATGCAGGATATCCGTAATCTTACAAATACCTTAAAAGAAGATTTCTGGTTGATGGGGGAAGTTATACATGGAAATTATTCCCAATGGGCAAATAATGAAAAACTTCACTCTGTAACAAACTATGAATTACACAAAGCATTGTATTCTGGTCATAACGATCACAATTTCTTTGAAATTGCCCATAGTATCCAACGTTCCTTGGATATCAACCATGATACCAGACTATACACTTTTGTAGATAATCATGATGTAGAACGAATTGCCACAAAGTTAAATAATAAAGCACACTTATTACCTTTGCATGTACTTTATTATGGTCTTCCTGGTATCCCTTCTATCTATTATGGTTCCGAATTCGGAATTGAAGGAAAAAAAGTAAAGAATGGTTCGGATGATGCCATTCGTCCTGCCCTTTCTCTTTCTGAGTATGCTAATGCATACGAAACCAACCCTCTTACGAATTTAATTTGTAAACTAGGACGGATACATCAGCAATTCCCAGAATTGACAATGGGACGTTATCAACAACTGCATTTGACTAACCGCCAATTCGCTTATGGCCGTATTTTAGATAAAAGTGCAATTATTGTGGCATCCAATAATGATGACAATCCTTCTGAAATATGGATCCGTATGCCAATTCAGGCAAATAAAGCAGTGGATTTACTAAAGGCTGATTACAAAGAACCTTCTGAGGAAGAATTACAAAATCAAAAGGATGCTGCTGAAGCTTCCATTCGGGAAAAAAGCCAAGCTGCAATTGATGAGGTACTTACCTTAACAGAAAAACTTTCCAAAGAAGTAAAGGCAATAGAACAATCCCTTACTAGCAAGGAAGAATTGTCTGTCATTCAAAACTCTTCAAAAGCTGCTTATGCTACTTTACAATCCACCAATGAAGCATTCCAAACTCTTCTTCATGCCCAGGAAATTCAAATTTCTACTCCTCAGGCTAGTTTCCAGGGAGATTGCCAAGTTCGTATGGAAGGTGACCAGCTTGTTGTAAAACTAGATGCTAATCAGGCAACTATGATTCGTATTTTTACAGAATAAACCGAGATACTTTATAATCTATTTAGCAGGAAATGATTTACCGATCATTTCCTGCTTTTTTTAATTATGTAACTGTTCAGAACCCCTCATTCGGATTTTTCCAGAATATACATAATATCTAATAATTTCCTATAATGGCTGGTAAAAATCCTCATGTGGACATCAGTCCAGTCAAATACCCCGTAGCAAGCTATGGGGCATCACCTAGCTTCTTTTTAGCAAGTTCGCCCCAAGGGGTGGGGTATTTGACCCTCGCGGCAGTCGCCAAATGCGAGCTTGCTCGCACTTGGCTCGTTGCTTCGCGGGAATAACAGTGAGTATACAAATTGCATAAATAAACTTATTTATGCAATTTGTATATCACTTTTGCAGGTTCTGAATAGTTACAAAATTATTTTAGATAAATTTTCCTTTTCTATACTAATTAACAGCATTCCTTTTTTTATGGAAATAAAACTCTTTTTACCAATAAATTCATTACTGACACCTAATGGATAGTTATTTGTAAGAGTTGCATTTTCCAACTCATATTTTAACCCCTTCTCCCAAACACCAGTACTTTCATCACTTACAGATAATACAGAGAGATATCCTTTACATTCTTCCATAAAAGTTACCTGCCCATTTGCCAATAAAAAAGTTACCTCATCCCTATCAAATAAAAAGCAATGCAGAAATGGATTATGTGCCAATAATTGTAAGTTCGCAATAGTATGTGAAATGCGGTTTCCTCCTGTTCCACCATAAAGATAAAAAGTGGTATAACCAAGTTTTGCTCCATAATTTACGGAATACAGCATGTCCGTATCATCTTTCTCTGGTTTTAATTTTATCACTTTTTCTTCTGTTACTACAGATTGCACTGAATCAAAATCCCCGATTATTATATCTGGCTTGATCCCTTGTGATTGTAAGGTGTCATATCCACCATCCACCGCAATTACATAGTCCTTGTCTGTTGGCAAAAGAATTGGCTGGTAACAGTCTCCTGCACCAACCACATAACATATTCCTGTTTTCAAAATTATTTCATTTCCTTTCCAGCTAAATAATGTATAAACTGCTGTGCCGTTCTTCCAGAAATTCCTCCATGGGACATTTCCCACTTATTCGCTTCCATGCAAAGTTCTTCCTCTGTAAGGGTAATATTATCAAATCTTTTTGCAAGCTGGCAGACAATATCAAAATATTCCTTCTGGGTTGGTTTGCCATAATAAATGGACACTCCAAAACGGTTTACTAAAGATAATTTTTCCTGCATAGTATCCGAACGATGTAATCCATCATCTGACATATCGGAACGATCATTCCATGTCTCCCGAATCAAATGCCTGCGATTAGAAGTAGCATAAATCAAAACGTTATCCGGCTTTGTTTCTAATCCTCCTTCGATTACTGCTTTTAAATACTTATATTCTATCTCAAATTCCTCAAAGGACAAATCATCCATATAAATAATAAAACGGTAATTCCTATTTTTAATCTGGGAAATCACATAAGATAAATCTTGGAATTGATGTTTATATATCTCAATCACACGAAGTCCTTGATTATAATAAGCGTTCAAAATTGCCTTGATACTGGTAGACTTACCAGTTCCACTATCTCCATACAACAAACAGTTATTGGCTTTACGCCCTGCTACAAATGCTTCTGTATTTTCTATTAATTTTTGTTTCTGGATTTCGTATCCAATCAAGTCCTCCAAATAAACTTCTTCAGTGTTTGTAATTGGACAAAGTTCTACCTTTTCATTTCTATGTTCAATACGAAATGCCTTATTCAGCCCAAACTTTCCTACTCCATAATTGCGGTAAAACTCTGTAACTACCAAAAATACCTCTTCTTCATCCTTTGCAGCTTCAATCTGTTTGCTAAGACCTCGCACCTTCTCGCTTACATTCTTGTTATATCTTCGCTCTGTCTTTTCTACCGCCTTGTAATTTAAAATCACTTGAAAACAGTTGATGCTAAGCGTTTCTTCCATCTTACTGAAATCATAATCAAATAAATTTTTAAAAATCCGGCAATCACTCTTTGCAAATTGGTTCACTGTACCTTCTGTTCTTCCTGCTTTTTCACAAGTGATACTAAATGGATTTTCATTTGTTGCCAGAAGAAATGCCAGATAATTATGCCATAAATTCTCATCAAAACCATACCAAGTTGCTACATCCAGCAATTTATGTATCTCTTGGTAAATTCTGGTAACCAAATCCTCTTTTTCATAAACACCACTCTCAAATTCCCTGCAAATTTCTGCTAAGGACAGCAAAATGCTGTCCTTGGGAAGTTTGCGGTAAATAACAAGTTCTGCTATCTCTTTATACATCTTACTCACCTTACATATTTCTACATAGTAACAGTTCAGCCATATCATTCATATTTTGCATGACTGAACTGTAACACTACATATTTTTATTAATGATATCAACAGTTTCCTCATAAAGTTGTGTCAATTCTTTGTTCCATCCTTCAATTTTCTTATAATCACATTCTCCACGAATCTCGTCTACAATAAGCTGTGTTACATCTGCAATCTTTGTAAGTCCAAGGTTACTTGCCACACCCTTTAATGTGTGTACGCTTTGCTCTGCATCCCTGTAATTCTGCACTTTAATTTCTTCCAGATAATTTGCATAATTCTCATCTCCTGGAAACTTCTTCACCAGTTTTATACAAATTGCTTCATTTCCTGCAAATCGCTTTAGCAATCCTGGTATCTTATTCCCTGCTTCCTCTAATTGTATTAACATTGGTTCTGTCATGTTTTTTCCTCCCTAAAAAATATCTTTTGAAACAAAACAAATTCAAATATTTCTATTCTCCTTTGTATTATATCCTTTTAAAACAAATCTTTTTTCCTTAATATCAATGCAACTATAGCACATAATAATGCTGTCAACCCACAAATAATCTCAAACCCATAAGGACTGTCTGCAAGAGGCAGGCTGTTTGCAGTATTCATCCCCCACAATCCTGATGTTATTGTAGGAATGGATAAAATAATAGTTACAGATGTCAACACTTTCATCACATTGTTTAAGGAATTGTCAATGACCGAAGAAAATAATTCTCTTGTACCATTTAAAATATCTCTATAAATATTTGCCATTTCAATAGCCTGCTTATTTTCTATGATAACATCATTTAACAACTCTTTATCTTCCGGGTACTGCTTAATTCTTTCATATCTGGTAAGTTTATCTAATACTACACCATTCACCCGGAGCGATGTAGCAAAATACACAAGGTCAGATTCCAACTCGTGTAATTCAATCAAATCTCCCTTTGTGGTACCTTGTGTCAAACGGGATTCCATCTCTTCCCTCTTTTTATCAATTCTTCGAAGATAATGCAAATATGCTGATGTATTACTGTACAAAATCTGATATACAAATCTGGTCTTCATAAAAGTATGAAACTCCCTTACCTTTTCATTAATAAAAGGTCTAAGAACTATGGTATCTTCCAGACATACAGTCAATATCATCTTATCCATAAGAATAATAGCCAGAGGTATTGTGGTATATGCTTTATTTCCATTTCGTATTTCCTTTGCAGGAACATCTACCAGAATCAAAACATAATTGTCTGTAATTTCTATACGGGAAGCTTCTTCTTCGTCCAGCGAAGCACGAAGGTCATCTGCGTCAATATTACAATGCTCTGCCACTTCCATAATTTCCTCCGAAGACGGATCCGTCAGGCATATCCAGGAATTTTCTTCTATACCATCTAATGTATGTAATCTTCCTTCCTTGCTTTTAAAAATACGCAGCATTCCTGTCACGCTCCTTTCCCATTTACAAAATTTGTGTTACTGTTTACACCTATGGTGCTAACAGTAACGGAATCCAGCCTATCTATAATTCGCCTTCAGCAAAAGGCTGAATTCTTGTCTGTTCTACGTTTTAGCACATAGCTTGACAGCAAGTGTCAAGCTTGTGAGTGAACAGTAACAAATTTATCTATTTGTTTAATATGTCTTTACCTGCAAACAATACATTCCTGTCCCTTTTGTTGTAGTCTTATTAATTTTAAAATAATAGGTTCCTGCTGGCCATTGTGTGCCTGATTTACCAGATCCATTCTGATCTATCCCTGAAAAATTCAAAACAGCCTTGTTTGAAAATCTTGCACTAGAAGGTGGAACTACCTCTAATTGCAGTTTCTCTTTACCAGATGTAGAACCCTGAAAACTAATCCTTACTCTGTCACTTTCCTCCAAAGTAAATTTATACCAATCATAATTAGATTTCTTATCCTCAGTAAGTATTACGCCTTTCACTGCCTTGCTGCCTAAAGTTAATTTTTTTGCCTTTAATTTTTTCTTTCCGCTATTGTCTGTAATTGCTGAAAAATTAGACTGAATCTTATATGTACCCTTCACACCAGATAATTTTAGGTAATAAGTTCCCTTTGATACTGCAAAAAGATTCTTTCCTGCTGGTGTTTCTTTCTTTTTCTTTACTTTTGCTGCATTCGTAATGTGAATCCCACAATTTGCACTAATAGCTTTCTTTTTATTGTTGCATAAAGTAATTGTTGGTGTTCCATAAGAAAACTCATCATAATCCATATCAATAGTGAGTATTCCTGTTTTTTTTGCCTTTACTTGATAATATATGGTGGTTTCCTTTCCATTTTGATAAGCATAGACAGCTTCCTTATTTTGCAGGGTCCGGTTTTCGCTGTTATATTCTTGTAGCAAAAGGTAAAAACGATACCCTTCCTCTTCTGTCACAAGTTCATCGGAAACTGAAATTTGAAAATAACAATTCTGTCCCTTTTCTAAATAAACAGAGTCCGTTATAGATTGCTCCAGCTCTGGTTCTATTTGGTATGTTTTCTGTTCACTTAATGGCTTTTCACACTCTGCATCCTCATATATTGTTACTGATATACTTCCTTTTGTAACTATATTTCCAAGAAGCTGCATATCATAAACCATCAAACCACTATTCGTTGCCACAACCGGAATAATAATGTTTTCTTTTTCTTCTTCGCTTGCTTGTATCTGATATGAATTGTTATAAATCGAGATTGCACTTCCTGTAGTAACCTCATAAGGTTCTACTGCCAAGACTTCATTTTCATTACCTTCTTGGGAAATCTCTGCTGCTTTTCCTTGTACACCGCCAAAAAAGCATAATATACCAGTTAATGCCAAAGCACAAATTACTCTCTTCCTCATAATCACCTTTTCCCTTCCTGTTTTCTTCGCCTCCATTTGTCCTATCCATTTCACCGAAGAAGTACTCCTGTATTTCTAGTTCTTTATAGGTGTTTGCAAAACTCTCATATACTTAGGTTTATTTTGTGCAGATTTACATATCATAAGCTGGTGCTATCGAAACCATCAGTACTTAGGTGCTGTATTTTAGCACCTTATGTACTGCTATTGTTGAGAGCAGTGAGAATGTGCCTTGCGTTGATATGTGAACTCTGCACAAAAATTCAAAGAGTAAATTGAGTTTTGCAATTACCTATCAGTTTTAGGCTTATACTCCTTCGGTTATTTTTTCGCATCTATATAAGTATAGCATATCTTTCCATATATCTCTAGTTGTTTCTTTAAAGTTATTCAATCTTACTTATTTTTAGTTACAGTTCACACCTACGGTGCAAACTGTAACGGAATCCAGCCTATTTGTTATTCGCCTTTGGCGAAAGGCTGGATTCTTGGCTATCCTACGTTCTTGGCACATAGCTTGACAGCAAGTGTCAAGCTTGTGAGTGAACAGTAACAATTTTATACTTTCATTTTAGGTTTAAATATCCAAGATGCAATATAGCTTATGACTAATGCGGCTGAAATTCCAACGGCGGAAGCTGTAAAACCACCTTCAAACAAACCTAAGAAACCTTTCTTATCTATGGCATCCTTCACTCCCTGAAATAATACATTTCCAAATCCTACCAATGGAACAGTAGCTCCTGCTCCTGCCCACTTTGAAAATGGTTCATAAATTCCAAAGATTCCAAGAAGAGCACCAAGACAAACTAAAATAACCATAATTCTTCCTGGCATAAGTTTCGTTTTGTCCATTAAAATCTGCACTAATCCACATATCGCTCCACCAATTAAAAAAGCAATTAAATAATCCATGACTTAATCCTCCCTTTCTAATAAAATGGCATGGCATATTCCCGGAACCGTTCTTCCTTCATTGAAACTTACCTTTGACAACAATGCTCCTGTTGGCACAAACAAAACTTTTTTCCATTGTTTCTTCTGAAACTGTTCCAGAATATATCCTGCTAAGGTAATTGCTGCACATCCACACCCACTGCCTCCGGAATGTACATCTTGTTCCGTTCTCTCATATATTTCTATTCCGCAATCCATATGCTGTTTTTCAATGTCAAATTGTTGTTGTTTCAACAAGTCAAATAAAATTTTCTGTCCTATAACTCCCAAATCTCCTGTAATAATTTTATCATAATCCTCTGGTCTTGCCTCAAAATCCCTAAGATGTACTCCTATTACCTGTGCCGCTGCAGGTGCCATACAAGCCCCCATATTCATGGAATCTTTCATTCCATAATCTACAACTTTTCCTGTACTTACTCCCGTAACCCGCACATAAGGACCACTACCATGCTTTTGGTTTCCCACTACAATTGCTCCACTTCCTGTTACCGTCCATGTTGCAGAAAGAGGTTTCTGGTTACCATAAGATACAGGAAACCGGAATTGCCTTTCTGCAGATGCTGTATGGCTTGATGTAACTGCCATTGCATGCTTAGCGAATCCTCCCTCAACCAAAATAGATGCCAATGCCAAGGATTCTCCCATTGTAGAGCATGCTCCATATACCCCAAATAAAGGGATTTGAAACTGCATAATACCAAAAGTACTTGCCACCAACTGATCCAGCAAATCTCCTGCAATCAGATATTCTATATCCTCCGCTTTTATTTTCCCTTTTTTTAAAGCAATTTCTACTGCCTTTTTTTGCAGATTTGCCTCAGCTTCTTCCCAACATTTTCCTCCACACATAGGATCCTCTTCAATAAGATCAAAATATTTTCCCAGTGGTCCTTCTCCTTCTTTTTTCCCAGCTACACATCCACTCCCAATAATATATGGCGGTTGTTCAAAACGAATACTTTGCTCCCCTATATGTTTATATTTTCCCATAAATGCCATCTCCTTGTTTTCTGCTTTGGAGATAGTATTTACAAAAAATATATTCTATATACGATTTCTTTATTCTTTATGAAAAAATCCAATGTTTTTCCCATATCAAGCAGCTTTGATACATGCAAAATTAGAACAAAGTGGATAGTTTTTACTTTATAGGACGAATTTTCCTATAAAACAATCATGCCTCGCAAGCGAGGCATCACCATGAATGAAAGTTGATTGCTATGTGCTTTGCACTCCCGCAATCAACAACTGTATTCGTATTCTGGGCTGTCGCCCTACATACTCATACAGTTTAGCCAGCCAAATGTCTACATTTCTTTGCAAGCAAGCTTGCACAAAATGTAGCCGTTTGTCAGGACTTTCATAGTAAGTAAAAACGCTGACAATCCCTGTACAAATACAGAAATTATCAGCTTAATAAATATCTTTTAATATATAAATATTCAACCTTTTATATTTGTGCTAACTGTCCTCCCAGAGTACGGCACTCATCTAATCCTTCCTCATCTGGCACTTCATGACACATAAGCCCTTCTCCATTCACTACTTTAGCACCTGCAGCAGTCATTCTGTCAACCCAGTCACGCATCCATTCACCATCGCCCCATCCGTATGAACCAAATAATGCAATATTTTTGCCATTCACCATAGTTTCCAGTGCTGCAACAAAAGGCTCCATCTCACCTTCTTCTAAAACTTCTGCCCCCATTGCAGGACATCCAAGTGCAAATACCATATCTTCTTTCAAATCTCCTGGCTGGATATCCGAAACAAAAATTGCTTCACCTTCTTTTCCTGCACCTTGAATTCCTTCTACAATTGCATTTGCCATTGCTTCTGTGTTTCCGGATTGTGACCAGAATACTACCTTAATCTTACTCATATCTTATTTCCTCCTTTTTTTGATTACGCTACATCCCTTTACAGCTATACCTATGTTTTGCCTGGTGACGAAGTGTATTTACATTTGATATAATTGACCAGACTTTAACAAATTTACTGCCTCTAGGAATTCCATACCATTGGAAACCAATAGAATCATCCATTCCTTTGCTCTTTCAAACTTTTGAAACAATTCCAGCTTTGCTTGTCGGTTCTGGTAAACTTTCCAGTATCCCAGACATAAGAAATTCTCTCCATTATTTTCAATAAAACCTTCTACATCCTCCATTGGATATCCCAGAAACACACCCAATTCGTGAGGAAAACCTGCTCTTTTTTCCATGTGTGACTGATATCTTTGGGATAATAAGTGAAGCATTTCTTCCAGACTCATCTCTTCATAGCCTTGTCCTGCTAAAAAAGACTGTACCCTTTTGTCTGCTAAATATGCTTTTAACATTTTTTTGTGGTAAATTAAAATAGTCATTCGATGCCCATTTCTTAAGAGTACATAACAAGACAACTCTGTAGCTGTTAATAATTTTTGAATCAATGCTCCCTGCCTACTGTTCACATTTAACAGATTCGATATTTTTAATCCAGCTAAAACCGGTGCACACTGTAGGGCGAGCTGCGTTTCTATTAATTCCAGGTCCATATTTTTTACAATCTCAAAAATTTCTTGACTCATGTCAGCCCTCCATAGTTAGTTTTAACTAACACAGTATTATCATATACATTTCCATTCACTTCGTCAACCAGGTTAATTGTATTATTTTCTCAATAAGAAATTTTTATTACATTTTTAAAGTTTTAAGCAAACGGTAACAGCAAATGTACTTTTTCCTCAATATTCACATTCACAGGGAAATTTTATACATATTTTTACGGTTAATGGCACCTATTTCCTCTAACAGGCTTATCATGCGATATACGGTAGATTGTCCAATTCCTTTATCTCTTTTGGTTGCCTCATAAAAAATCTCTTTACAACAAGAACATTCTTCAGACAAAATAATATCTAATAAAATTAAACGTTGCTTTGTAATTCTACAACCATCTTTCTTTAAACGATCCAATACCATTTCTTTCTTCATCTTGCTACGCTCATATCTTAAATTCTCCTTCTTCATAACCATGCCCTCCAAATATCAATAGTTAGTCAAAGCTAACTACATTCCAAAAAATATAACCATTCTGTCAGTGAATAGTTATGCCTATTTATGTTAGTTGTTCCTAACTTATTCTAACACTATTTTTTTACTTTTGCAAGCACTTAATGTTAGCAACTTCAATAAGTCTTTTGACTATAGTCTCCAAAATCTGTTATAATGAAAAGGAGATTTCCCATATTATTTATAATTAAGACTTCTTTGTTTTTTATTAAAAATCAGGGTAACTATTCTGGTAGAAACACGCTACACTATTAGTAAAGCGGATATTCACAATCCGCTTTACTACCTGTTACATTATTTTTGAAATTTCTATTCTCTTGTACTCAAAGGGACTGCCATGTGCATATATACACTCATCAGAAACCGCCTTTATTGCCAATCCAAACGGTCCATCGGATTCATATTTTTCAAATATTCTATTTTTATACAATATAGCTATCGGTGTTTGATTTGTAAAAAAACGAATAACCGTTCCATTATACATAGAGTACATTTGAAAGGCATAAATGTCATTCCCTTTGTCCGCCTCAAATATCGTCTTTCTATCTTCCAATATCCCTGCCAAACTAAAGCTTAGACAATCTACCCTATCCCTCAGTGATGCAATCATAATTATATTTTTATCTGTTATATCCAATATATATGGTCTTGAACAGTTTTCAACCCCCTCAGAAGCATATGCCTCCATCAGATTTCCTTTTGCATCAATCTCATAAATTTTCGTACTGTAATTATTACTGCTATCACAATCAGATACATAGCAAGTATCATTTATAATGATAGGCATACAGCTATACATACCTTTAAGCTTTACAGCTTTTCTGTTTTTGAATAAATTATTCTTATCATATTGATAAATAACCAATTTGTCCTCTTTTCCTCTGCCCCAATTATCAACAATATATCCATACGACTGACCTTTCATTTCAAAGTATTCCATTCCCATATCTCTTTTAATAATCGGTTCTTCAATTCGATTTCTTCCAAATAAAGGTAATATAATTTCCCCATTTTTTTTAATTTTATCTGTTGTAATAGTGAGGCTTACCCATATTTCCTTATTGGGAGAAACAATAAATGATGGATTTACTCCTACATTTTCTCGAAGTATTTTCAAAAGTTCGAGATCTTTCGAAAAAAAGAAATAATCCACTTCGTATGTATAAGTACCTGTATCTGCTTTCACTGCAAATACATAATTTTCTGTCACTGAATCATATACTGCAGCATCAACCTTAAGTTTATATTCATGTTCAATTATCAACTTACTATCTTGTTTTGAAATCTTATACTCAATATCTGTATAATCTAATTCTGTAAAAAATGGTTCCATTTATATTCTCCTTTATCAATCTGTTATTGTTGATCTTCAGTCAAATACCCCACAACAAGCTATGGGGCATGACCTAGCTGCTCTGTATTATTGTATGAATAAAGAGACTTAGAAAAACTATTGCTCTCTAATATAATCTGTTGCTTGTTCCAAAATTCGTGATTAAAAAATCCTTGCAATTTATTATAGACTGCTTTCATTGTATAATAAAATGCTTTATCCAATCTGTCATAGGATGTATCATTCTTTTCATCCAAAGCTTTCAATCGTTCAAGATACTCTCATATTCTTCATTACCTTCACAAATAATGCAGATTTTATGCTTATCAGAGAACGTAGGGAGCTTATTTGTCATCGGCATCATCCTCCTTTGCATCACCCTTAATGCGAAGCAGAGAGCTGATTAATTCTGGATCAGGTAATGCCCCAAGAGCACCTTTTCTATACTTCTCCATAACATCCGTGGTATCTCTCACGCCCTGTTGTGCGGTAAAATCTGCCAGTGAATATACATATACTCCATCTTCATCCTTATGAATAAACAAAATCGTAACAGTTCAGCCGGATAAAAGTATATGTGCAAATTGCACGAGTGAGCTTGCTCATAGAGGGCAATTTGTGCATATACCTTTATGTGCTTAACGCCATTCATGAATAAAGTGTCCAGCCAAAAAGAATATTCTTAACCAATTTGTATATTCTGGCACTTTATGAATGAACCCGGCTGAACTCTTACATTTATTTTTATCTGATACAATCAAACACAGCAAAAGAGCAGCTTCTCTGATTTCCCAGAACCTATACCTTTATTAACCATTACCTGACAACAAAAAATCTGCTGATATTTTGTAAACACAACAAAGCGGGAAGCCTTGATTCATAAAGCTTCCCAGTATTTTCATATCACTCGGGCTCGATTTCGGCAACTATATATAGTGTTTAACAAATCTTCAATCTACCTTATATTGTATAATCATTCTAAAGATTCCACGCATTATTTCTCGTTCTGGGACTTTTTGCAAGCATTTCGCAATCATGCCTGCTCCGAATCATCTCTCAGATACTTCTCTATGTATTCCCGATAGCCAGCCTCTAAAATACGGAACGAACAACTATTATCTGTTAAAATCTGTTTACGATTGGTTGTAACCATATCATATATTTTCTCTGCTTTCTTTTGAATACGTTGTGCGTTGTCCATACAAAATTGATACTCCTTATTAAGAAGTGACCGATACTTTTCATCCTCAATTTCTTTAATTACCAGTTTTTCAATACACTCCTCAGGCACCGGAACCATATAATTAAACCTTAATGAGCCTTTAACTTCCTTTTGATCTCCTGGCACACGAATGAGTATATTCGCTTCCTGTTTTTTATCAAAGGATGATACGGATACATAATAACTCATTCCATTCACCTGCATAACCGCACCGAATGCAAACTTATTACAATCTGTGTATTTAATATTAGGAACTTTCGTAACTCCCCTTTTCTCTTTCTCATATTCTTGGAGAAATTTATTGTATTCCTCATTTATGTGGTAAAAATCCATTTTAGCCTCCATAACATAGCAAAACAGGGAGATAGTTGCTATCTCCCTAAAATTAACGATTCGCATTTTAAGCTGCGAAGCACTTAAATTAAAGGCTCACATTCAAAGTAGTGAAGCACTTAAATTAAAGATTTGCACTCAAAGTAGCAACGCACTTAAACCAAGCAAATTTCTTCGCTCACTTATATTATATGCAGTTCTCGCCAAAAAATCAACAAATTTTTTCATAAAAATGCTGCCTCTCTAATTTCTCAGAACCGCAAAAGCATTACAACCATTTCAGAATTTTTCAAAAATCTTTTGAATCTTGATACAGAAAATGTAATGTTTCATATAGCTATTAGCAAAGTAGTAGACAAACGAAGTACCGTATTTACCTTCAATCTTGACTATATCATGAATGCCTCCATTTCCATACAAAAGGCATATATGAGTTTCCGGGAGTGTTGGCAGGATATGAAAAAAAGGGATAGAGATTATTGAAAATCCTTTACTTGTTGAGCGTGTGATGAAGATATTTCATGCACCAATAGAGGAATATGTATAATATCCCTTTTTCATAAACTAGGAAACCACAAATTGTGATTTCCCAGTTTATGAAACTCCCAATTTTTTATTGAAAAAGATTTTTAGTGACTTTCTCAATCTGCTGAATATTTCTTTGCAATTGTTTTCCCAATACCTTCGAGACCAGGATAAATAAATTTTTCGTTTATTCCTAACATATCTAATTGCTTTAATATATCAGATTTTGCCTCTGGATTAATCTCTAATGCACATAAAAAACCTGACGAATCTGATTTTATCACTTCTTTATCATCAAAATTCATATAATCATGTTCTGAAATCATTTCCGTTAAAGCACATCTCTTTGACCCCCAAATCATAAACATACTTGATTGAAGTTTCATTCGCTCATCCCTATATTGTGGTTTATATATCCAAGGATATTCATAATCTATCAAATTATTTCTCTTCTGCTTTCCCAATAATAGAATTTCACGTTCAATTATGCTGCTAACAATCATTTGTGAATCTATTGTCATTTTTAAAAAGGGAGCATTCCAAATCTTTTCTGCATATAAATCTTCATTTACTATCCAAACAGATGCGACCTCCTCTGTTTCACTTCGGCACGCAAAGTACAGTGCCACTAACGGATTTTCTGTAAAATCCAAAAGTCTGGTTGGAACCTTATAATGTTGTGCTACTTCTAACCATGCTTGTATGTCATTAACCAAAATATTCTTTTCAAAAGCCTTGGCTTCTGAAATAAAATCCGCTAAAATATTATATTCTAATTGTGAAAATTGTGTGGTAAAGCCATATTGAGCTTTTTTCGTCCTTAAAATTTTCGGCTCTAATTTATACTTTTTATGATTTCCATGACCTCGAAATAAGAATTTAGGTTCAATAACAATATTGTTAAAACCTCCTGTGTTATATGAATACTTATGTTTTAACTTTTCTATAGCATTTATATAGTCTTGAATATTATTGATTCTCATTATAATATGTCCTCCTGTTCAATCATAAAATTTAAAAAACTTATATCTTCCTATTGTATTTTATCATGTAAAACGGTTTCGATTCACATACTGGACATGATTGAGCTTTTTGTTATTAGTCATATACAAATTAAAAACCTCCCTACTAATTTATAATTCCACTACTCTTTATTCTCTTTTCAAATAAATCAGTCTTTTCCACTGCAAACTCAGCTTTTTGAGGTGTTCCATATATTTTAATAGTGCCTTCAAAAGGTTTCATGTATTTTTGATGATACAAAATTTCATAAATCGTATTTATAAGCAGTATTGTATCAATTCGTTTATTAGAATATTTAAGCCCATGTACAGCAATATGTCGGTTTGCTTTCTTGTTTGTTTCAATATGTATAGTATTTGAAAAATCATATCTTTGAAATATAAAATTTATGCAATGTGATAACATCTCCATTCGCAGATAAAATGGTACTTCTTTTGGTGTAAATCTTCCATAGTAATTTGTCATAGGTTCCATAATACCTTTTCTTCTTATATTTCCAGAATGAAACATATACTTCTTTAATAGATTATCAATAATAGACATTAATGCATTATTGGCAATAGCATAATCTCGCCTCCAATAGGAATGTTCTACTTGTTTAAAAAGCATTCTATGATGTCTAGGTAACCCATTGTATGTATCTTTAAAGATATTTTGCATTCTTTGCCTAGAGAAATACTTTTGCATTTCCTTATCAAAATCGTTTTCTGCTTGACATTTTTCAAGAATATTTTTAATTTTTTCCCCAGTAATACAATAAGGCCAAGCCCAATAAAATCCTTCTAAAGTTTTCTCATATTTCAAATGATTTATAACACTATTTGGCTCAGCTTCTGCTTTCTCATATAATTCATTAAATTTTTGAAATGGCGTTGATATACATTTGAAAGATTTTGTTAAGTCCGTCCCAATATTTAATTGAGATAAATTGTTCAATCCATTTAAATCAACTTGTATTTTAGTCTTTATATTATTACACCATTTTTTTATTCTTTCAAGCCGAAAATCCACATTATTATCCATACCATACCTCTCTAATCTTTTTCCAATAAACTTTTTGCACCTTAATCATTTTCTACAATTCCATAAATATAGTCTTAAGCACTTCAATTGCTGGTTGCTCCTCTGGATTATTTGTGCCAAGTTCTCCTCGAAATGCTTTGGCAAGGATTGATTTTTTCATCAAGTCAATTGTGCCTATCATGCCTTCAGCCTTCTCTAAAATCTGTTTTTCATCTTCCAAAAATGATTCCAATCTAAACATTAATTTATCCTGTTGTTCCATTGTAAAATATGGAACAGGTATCCTCCTTACAATTTTCTCATTTAAATTCTTCATTGTAGAACCAACACAATTCTGCTCCAAATATTTTACTACACCTTGGCTTGTCAAAATATGAGAATAGAAATCTGCCCTAAATCCTTTTTTGAGACGTATTATGAGACTGCCCGTACCACATATATATCCTTCTTCTTTTAGTGAAACAGGTGCAGTCCGTCCCATCTCCCCTCTTCGCCCCATAATAATATCATTTTCCAATAAAACATAAGCTGACAATTCTTTTGCCTTTTTACTTGTAATTGTTATTTTTTTATCTGGAATAATTTTTTGCTTATTTATGTGCTTCGGATTAATTACAGGAACTCCATTTTCAATATAATCTTCTTTATGAAGCAAACTTCCAAATGGACCTATTTTTATGTCTTCAACTATATCAACTAATGGAACTGTACATACATCTGTTATTCCTGCCAACTTTCCTATAAAAGCATGATTAATCAATGCCAACTTTCTTTGTTCAGATATCTGCAGTACATTTGATACATCTTCCTGAACTTCATTCAATTTAGCAAATAAACTCTCAATTTTCTCTACAATCCGTTGTTGTTCTTGTAATGGTGGCAATGGCAAATAAATATTTCTTAATACATTGGCATTCACATTCATTCTAGTTGTCCCTTGAGATTTATCTGTAATTTGGATCCAATAATAACTCGACTGAAAATAATATTTTATATAAAATTGTGCTATCTTTGGTTTTATTCTAATGAGATATGAAGCAAAAACAGCATTCATATCTATTTTTGCAAATCCATTCTCACCCACGCTTCCCATTCGTGCAATTAATATATCATTTTTCTTAATCTTATATTTATCCAATACCTCATCAGATACTTTACAATATGGTGCATCTTCCTCATTTATTTCGCCATTACCAATGTCAGTTATTCGTATATATTTAGGACCAACTCTCTCATAAGTTGCCTTTTCTGTATACCCATACTGAAAACCATCTGCAATATGCTCAAGTCTTGTCCAACACCAATTCCCCGGCACCTCATACGGCTGCTCCTCCACAGGAACCAATGCCTGCTCCAGCTTTTCCTCCAATGTCAGCTCCTGTTTCTTCTTTCCTCTCGCCATACTACACCTCTGTACTTTCCAGTGCCTTCAACTCTTTTACCACACTCTTTAATAAGTCAACTGCTTCCTCCAACTGGGCAATACATTCCTCCCCGCTTTCAATCGGATCTGGTAAATCATCATAATCTAATACTGAATCATCCCGAATCAATCCTTTATCCAACGTATTTCCCAATTCCTCTCTGGTAAAGACATTCCATCTTTCATCCTTTACCACATGGCGGTTTTCCGCCATATATGCCGTTATAAAGTCTTTGAAATGGTCATATTTTAGTGGATTTGTTTTTCCAAAGGACGGCATATTTGTTCTAAGATCATAAAACCATACTTCCTCTGTATTATTTTGGTCAGTTGTCCCTCTTGTAAAGAACAGTACATTTGTCTTAACTCCCTGTGCATAAAAAATACCTGTTGGAAGGCGAAGTATTGTATGAAGATTACACTTATCCATAAGGTCAGCACGAATCCGCTCACCCTCGCCATCTGCAAATAAAACATTGTCAGGCAGCACAACCGCTGCTCTTGCTTTTCCGTCTGCTTTTAAGGAACGGTAAATGTGCTGTAAAAAATTAAGTTGCTTATTGCTTGTCTGATAGGTAAAGTCATCACGATTTGCCCGCTCTCCGCCTTTCTTTGTTCCAAATGGCGGATTCGTAAGTACAACATCAAATCCACTCATTACCTTACCCTGATTAGACAATGTATCACATAAATAAATTTTTCCTTCTATGTCATGAAGCATTGCATTCATAAGAGCTAATCTGTGCGTTTCATGTACCAGTTCTGCCCCTGTAAATGCTTCTTTCTGTTCAAATTCTGCCTCTTCCTCTGTTAAATCCATCCAGTCATTGGTATGTTCCTTTACATAACGGTCAGCAGCAATCATAAATCCAAAAGTCCCACACGCCGGATCGTTGCATCGCTCACCCGGTTGTGGTGCAATCAGTTCTGTCATAACATCTATAAGTACCCTCGGTGTGAAATACTGCCCTGCCCCGGACTTCTTTTCATTTGCATTTTTCTCCAACAGTCCCTCATACAGATTGCCAAGCCCCTCCTCTTTTGCCGAATACCAATCTAACTCATCAATATTTGTAATAATTTTCTTTAAATTTGCTGGTTCCTCAATATTACTTCTTGCACCCTGATAAATCTCCTGCACACGTCCGGTACAGTTTTCACCAAGTTCCCTAAGCAGTTCTTCATAAAACCTTTTTAGTTCCATGCCCTCTCTGCTTCTTAATGCATCCCATCGGTAGTTTTCCGGAATATTCTTTTCGGAACCTGTTTCCTTTGCCATTTTCAAAAACAAAATATAGGTCAGCTCCGTTACATACTGGTGATAAGTAATTCCATCATCACGAAGTACATTACAAAGATTCCACAATTTTGATACAATTTCTGCGTTTGTCATAATATGATTCCTTCCTTATGCGGTATACATATAACTGTTGATTTCATCAATAATTGCATCCAGTTTATTCCCAAATGCTTTATCAATCGCTGCATATCCGCCTTTAATTTTAAATTGTGGTGCCTCAAAGGATTCCTTATTCAGCACAACTTCCTTTAGCATATATGCTTCTATCCGCTCCAGCCAATTAAGCTGCACCTTGCTTAACTCTGGGTGTGCTGCTTTTGTCTTTACAATAGCAGAATGAATCCTTTCCTCTTTGCTGACTAAGACATCACCAATACTTCTCTGGCGAATAAAGCTGATAATATCTGCGGCAATCTCTTCATTCGTCATCTGTTTCCACGCTGTCTGAAGCATTGTCTCACTAAAATTATTCCGATCAAGAATCAATTTCAATTCTCTTAGTGACTGTCTGGTCAATTCTTTGGGTCTGGTAGCCACGATATTAAGTGCTGCAATTTCATTGATATTGCTATCAATAAAAGCATGAAACTCCCTCAGATAATCTTCGGGTCTTGTGGCATCACCATACCCCCTTTCATGGCTGGTTATCTCATCCTGTGCATCACTGATAAACTTCGATCTTCCCTGATGAATCCCCCGCACATAAGCGAATGCATCACGACCCTTTTTCACTTTTTCTACTGCCTGATCAATTGGCATGTTGCGAAGTGCATCTGCAAAACTTTCCGGTGATTCTCCACCAGACAAGGATTTGAATTGCTCCCTGCATTCCTCTGTCATTTTATTTTTGTTTCTCAAAATTTTAGCAATAATGATATCTACCTGATTTCTTCTGGCTCTATCACTTTCGAGATTGTCTATTCCATCTATTAAATCATCAAAGGTTGCTGTCTGATTTACTACAACAGGTTTCATGGTGGATACTGGATCTAAAGCCTGATATACCCCTACCGCATCGTAAATCTCAAAATGTGTTTTTCCAATCTCCAGACATAGTCTGGTAGCACGTCCAAGCATCTGTTCAAAAAGAATTCGAGAACGGATTCTTCTAAGAAACACCAAATTTACAATTTCTTCCACATCAATACCTGTGGTCAATAAATCAACGGTTACAACAATATTGGGAAATGTCTCATTCTTAAATCGCCGGATTGCTTCCTTGATTTTTACAGGATTACCATTTTCAATAGAACCAGTAATCTTCATAATGGCTTCTTCGCTGACTCCCTGCTTTGAATAATAACCCTTCAGAATTCTTGTAATCATATCTGCATGAGCATCATCAACTGCAAAAATAAGAGTTTTCCCCTTTTCATTCGGATCAATATCCTTGGCAATCTCCTCCAAAACCGTTTTATTAAATCCTTCCGTAACAACCTTCTTGTTAAAATCTTCTACTTCAAACTTCAAATCATCTTCCAACTCATCACTGTTCGTAACCGTATTTGTCACAGGATCATAAACCGGAGCTGTACTTCCAGCCTCAAATATAATGCCTTCCTCGCTAAGTTTTGTCTTGATAATATGCGGTGCATCATGATCTACCAAATATCCATCTACTACGGCTGTCCGGTAATCATAAGAATATACCGGTTTCCCAAATATTTGTGTTGTGTGAAGGGCAGGGGTAGCAGTAAGGGCAATCTTAACCGCATCAAAATAATCAATAACTGCCCGATACTTGCTGCGGAAATCATCCTGATTACGATAAAGCACCTCGTCTTCACCCATTTCCTTATCCAGAATATACCCTCTATGTGCCTCATCTACGATGATGCAGTCGTAATCCGACACTCCTATGCATTTGCCTGCTTCATTGTAAAGGATGCGTTTCACCAGACTCTGAACCGTAGCAATATGGACACGAGTATCCTTTTCAAATTCCTTTTCTCCAAGATCTTTGATATCGTATAATTGATTCAGCGTTTTTAAATCTTCCAGTTTCACCTCTTTAAACGTATCCATTGTCTGGTCTCCAAGTGCTGTTCTGTCAACCAGATATAGAATTCTTTTGAATCGCTTTGCAGACAAAAACCGATAAATCATACCAAGAACCGTCCTTGTCTTTCCGGTTCCTGTTGCCATAGCAAGCAACACTGCATTTTGATGTTCTGCAATCGCTTTTTCGGTAGCCTTAATAGCTTCAATCTGATAATATCGTAAGCCTAAACCATTCGAGTCCTGTAACAACTCGTACCCTGTATCCGCAAGCTTCTTATCTGCCTCTGCAATATCTCTTTCTAAATCCTGCTCTATTCCCTGAGGACTTGGCCATCCTGCTAAGGCTTTTGATGCATTAAACTGTTGTCTGGTATCTAAAAACCAAATTCCTGACATCTCCTCATACTGTTTTATGTAATCTCTGCCATTAGTCGCAAAAAGGAAAGGAACCTTATACTCTCCATATTTTTTCAGTACATATTTTTCATGCTCTGCTTTAATCATCCTTGCATATTCTTTACACTGACCATCCAATACCGAAGAAACATTTGTATGTTTTTTCTTAGCCTCAATAATTGCTACCATCTTTTCACCAATGAAAAGTGCATAATCTGCATAGCCCCCATTGCCCGTCTTGGAATCTGTGGGCCATTCCGCAATCGCAAGATTCTTGCCCTTGGCAGGGCGGACTCCTTTGGAATAACGGATTTTCTCCGTATCCGCATCCCAACCAACCTTGCGAAGTTGCTCATCAATCAATTCTCTTGTCTGTGCCTCTGAAAGTTTTACATCAATCGCTTTTTTATAGGCAATTGCTCTTCGTACATTGTCAGATTTACCAGACTTCTGAATCCGCTGTAATTCAACAAGCAATGTTTGATTTCGTTCTTCCAATTCCCGATTTTCTTTCTCTAGTTCGTCCAGACTTATTGTAATATCTATCGGTTGAACATACCCCTCAGGATTGTAATTGTAGTCCCCATATGTCTGCATATACCATACACAGAGTTCATACAACAACGGCAGATTACTTAATGCTTTTTCACCCTCATCCGCTCCATTATGGACTGCATTATTACGATCCTTTCGCAAAATATATAATGTATTATCTATCTCATGTGGCAATAAGTCATTCTTCTTTAACAGACAAATACGATTTGCATGGGTATTGTCATATTCAGGCTCTTTGATACCATCATAAGCAAGCATGTATTTTACCATTACTTCAGCTAACATCCCCTGCTTCATAACAGATGTATTCGGGTCTGAATAAACATATTTCTCTGACAAATCCCCCAGTCTTGCCAAATCACTCCATCGAGTTTCAAGGAAGGTAAAATTACTCATTCTCCTGCCCCCTTTGTAAATTTATTGTATACAGCTTTGGATTGTTTTTATACAAATTGTCTGCTTCTTTACAGATATTATACCATTATTAACCAATACCTGACAACAAAAAATCTGCTGGCATTTTGTAAGCACAACAAGCGGGAAGCCTTGATTCATAAAGCTTCCCGCTATTTTCATATTACTCAGACTCATTTTTTGCATGGATATACAATCTTTTTAACCTAATGCAACATCTAACATCATCATAACCAAAAATCCAAAACCAAATCCTATAGTTCCTATTTTTAAAATATCTCCTTCCACTGCTTCAGGTACTAATTCTTCCACCACCACATAAAGCATAGCTCCTGCTGCAAATGCCAGAAGATAAGGCAATGCTGGTGTAACAATTTCTGCAAATACAATTGTCAATCCTGCTGCCACAGGCTCCACTGCTCCTGACAGCATCCCGTAAAAAAATGATTTTCCTTTTCCCATACCTTGAGCCTTTAGAGGCATAGAAATGATAGCTCCCTCTGGGAAATTCTGTACTGCAATCCCAATAGACAAAGCCACTGCTCCTGCCAAGGTAATGTGTGTTTCTCCAACAAGTAATCCGGCAAACGCAACACCCACTGCCATACCTTCTGGGATGTTATGTAGTGCCACAGCAAATGCCAACATACTTCTCCGACCATCTTTTGTATCATTTTTTTCTGTACAACTGCCTTCTAAATAGCATTCTGGAACTAGTCTGTCAATCAATAACAGACATGCCATTCCCAAAACAATCCCTACAGATGCCGGTAAAAAAGACCATTTTCCCATAGGTTCAGACATTTCAATTGCAGGAATAATCAGAGACCATACAGAAGCGGCTACCATAACCCCGGAAGCAAATCCAAGTAAAGCCTTCTGCAATCTGTCTTGTATGGCTTTCTTCATAAAAAACACGCACGCCGCTCCCAGTGTCGTACCCACAAAGGGAATCATTACACCAATCAACACGTTATTCATAACTTCTCTCCTATTCTAACACTTTCCATTGCTCCTATCATTATTATAATATTAGCAGTGGCACTATTGTTTACAGAAATACAGAAATTTTTAGAACAACTTCTCTTCATGGCAGTTAATGCGTGTTTCTACCTGAATAATTACTGGGCACTTTTTAATTAAACTATTCCTCTTCGTTTTCCTCTTCCTCTATCAACTCCCGTAAATCCTCTGTGATAATTAATGATGTATCCAACATTTTATCATATTCCTCATTTGTCAAAGGTACAATTTCATCTCCATGCATATTTCTTACAACTTTTAAAAGCTGTTCTTCTGTTGCACAATCCTTTACTTGCTGAATAAAACTCTCACAATGAGCTGGTGTAATCTCCAACATAGATTCTATCTGCTCTGCAAAATTATCCCCATGGAATCTTAAAATACTATATAATCCATAAGTATGGGCAAGGTAAAATTCTCCACAATATGGACAAATATGCTGTTCATATTTTTTTCCATCTAATCTATGTACTTTTGTAATTTGAGAAACGAACTTATCTTTTCTAGAGCATTTTGGACACATTGAAACAACTTCTTTTTGTAACATAATCTTCTCATCTCCCTTTGATTTTAATTAGAATATACCATACTTATCATTAGTGTTACAGTTCACACCTACGGTGTAAACTGTAACGGAATCCAGCCTATTTGTAATCCTCCTTTGGCGAAAGGCTGGATTCTTGGCTGTTTTACGTTTTGGCACATAGCTTGACAGCAAGCGTCAAGCTTGTGAGTGAACAGTAACTCATTAGTCATTGTGTATCAAATTATTTTTTACTCTTTTGACACATCTATATAAAATAGGATATAATAAAATGTAACTTTTTTCAAGAAAGGATGTTAATTTGATGGAAACAAATTTAATTTTTCATACATTAGGTATTGCAAAAACTAAAAACGAAGATTCCATTCGTGATGCATACCGGTTAGCTCTAAAAAACAATAACCCAGAAGATAATCCCGAAGGATTCAAGGAACTTCGTACCGCTTATGAAGAGGCACTGGCTTATGCCAGAACTCCCGATGAAGATCCAGAGTCCGTTTCTACAACTGCTTCTTTAGAAGTGAATGACTGGTTAAAAAAGGTAACAGCTCTGTATCTTGACCTTCCTTCCCGTTGGGACTTATCCAAATGGAAGCCTCTTATGGAGGATGATTTATGCCAAAGCATTGATACTGCAGAAGAAGTCAAAGAACAATTTGTCAGTTTCCTTTTGGATCACTTTCATTTTCCTTGTGAGATTTGGCAATATTTTGATAAAACTTTTTATTTATTAGATGGTATGGAGGAATTAAGAGAAAAATTCCCATCTGATTTTCTTAACTATATGAAATATCATATGGAACATAATAGTTTTCTTGATTACACACTGTTTTCTTATCGTGATTCCAAAGATAACACCTGTGAAGGGGATGCCTATATTGAACATTATCTTTCCATTAAACAAAAAGTAGATATGGAAGATACCAAAGAATGTTACCATTTACTGGATCAACTAGCTTCATTTGGTATTTATCATCCATACGAAGATGTGGAAAGAAGCTGTCTTCTGCTTCTTTCAGGCAAAAAGCCAGAAGCTTTGTCCCTTATTTCCCAACTTTTGGATAAATATCCAGAAGATTTATATATCCAGCTTTATGCTGGTGTGTGCAAATGGGAAAATGATGACAAAGAATCTGCTGTTAATCTGTGGAAACATATTTTAGAAGAAGATCCTCAATCTTATCATGCTCTATACTATCTCTCTCAATATTATATTGAGGAAGAACTTTACTATGATGCGAAAGATTCCATTATAAATCTACTTGAAGAAGATGGTGACAATCCAAAAGTCCAAGCCTCTTTGACCAAAGTAAATGATGCTCTGATTACTATTCTGACAAAGGATATGGAATCAGGAAACGGAAATGAACACTTCTCTGCAAAAGAAATTCCAGTAGAAATTGGATGGTGTCTGTTTCAAAACCATCGCTTTGACGAAGCCATTTCTATATTGCAGGACTACATACCAACAGAAGATACAGAATATAGCTACTATAACCTATATGGCAGGCTTTTGCATTATGTGAAACGCTATTCTGACGCTCTGCCTTTTTTAGAAAAATGGTATTCTATGATTTTTTCTTTGGAAGAGGATGGAACAGAAGAAACCAGAAAAAGAATGTCACGTTTTGGAATGGCATCGTATGTTCTTAGCGAATGTTACAGCGAATTAAATATGTTAGAGAAAGCAGAACATATTATACAAACCGGAATTTCCAGATCAAAAGACCTTATGGAAGCACTGGAACATCAATACCATCTTGCGGACATCTATTTAAAACACCAACAGTATGAACAATCCATTGATTTGTGTGATATCTGCATAAACAAGGATACCAGTTACTATCCTGCTTATGTTATCCGGCAGGAATGTTTTTATCACTTAAATAAAGGGCAGGAAGTTGTAGATGATTACCATCGTGCAATTAATATCTACCCAGAATATTATAAACCATATATGTTTGCAAGCGAAATTTTCTGTTATTATGGTCAATATGAAGATGCAAAAGAAGTTCTGGAACTTGCGAAAAAGAACCAAGTTACCCTAACTCCCCGTATGCGGTTGTTTGAAGCAAAGATTCTTCGGAATCTGGCAAAAAACAAAGAAGACACTCTTGCCATTTTTCCAATTTTAGAACAACTGAAAAAGGAACGCCAAAATCCCGACTGCGACATCGAAGATTTATCTGAAATTAACTACGAAATGGGGCTTCTATATTGGGACACCGATCAACTTCAAAAAGCTTATAACTTTGTCTCCTATGCAAGCAAAGAAAATCCCGAACGGATACAGTATCAAATGATTCTTGGTGATATTCTTGTGCAGATGAAAAAATATTTACAAGCTTTAGAAACATACGAAACCGGAAAAAAAGAGTATGAACATCTTCCCGTTTATCATTATAATGTTGGTATCTGCCATGAGAATTTAGCTCTTCAGGGAATGTATCCAATAAGCAAAGCCATCGCTTCTTATCGTACCGCATTAGATATGGATGAATTTTACCGGGACTGTAATGAAAAACTTGCAGACATATATAACAATTTATATCATGATGATCAAGGCACAAGGTATTTGAAGCTTGCCATTACGTATGCCACAAAGGAGATTGAAGCAAATGATTGTTGCTATTACCGGGTAAACCGTGGTCTTATATATATGAATTCTTTGAATACAGAATATATAGAATTGGCAATCAAAGATTTTCATGCTGCCATAGAATCCGTACCAGATGATTGGGCTGCCTGGAACAATCTTGGATGTTGTTATAAATATTTAGGGGATTTTAACCGTGCGATAGAATGTTTACAAAAAGCTGCCCAGTACATGGAGGAAAATAAATCTCCTCTTCCTTATGGAAATATGGCAGATTGTTATGAAGTCATGTTTGATTTTGAAAAAGCTATTTCCTGTTATAAAAAGAATTTAGAACTTTTTCCAGATGATTTATCTCCATGGGAAGAAATTGGCGATTTATATTCCTATATGGGTGATTTCAATGAAACAATAAAAGCATACCAGAATTCTAAAAATCTGAAACTAATTGCCGAAAAAGGAATCCGTCATTCTATAAAAAGTGAAAATAATAATTCTTCTTTATCTGCTATACAATCTTACATACAAAATGCAGAGAATGGAGATCCTGCAAAAAATCTCCATTTGCTGGGTGATATTTTTTATGAAGAAATGGGAGATTATAAAATGGCTTTAACTTATTATCAAAAAGCTTTAAATTATCCTTTGGATCCCTATACACTGTTCATATATGAAAAGGATTGTGCATTTGCTTTTTATATGCTAAAGCAGTTTGATGAAGCAAAAGTTCATGCTAAGTTAGCCCTAAAAGCTTTTAAAAAGACTCATTACGAAACTGAACAATATTATTATAATTATCTGCCTTATGCCCCTGCACGGTTGGGTATTATGGGTACTATTTATATGGCTATGGGAGATAAAGATCATGCATTATTTCTATTCTCCCAAATGAAATCTAATCTTCGTTGTAAAGGCTGCCGCCATTCTGGTTGCTATGACTACCATTTGTACCTTGGAGCTTTCTACAATATGGAAGGAGATATATCCAATGCACTGCATCATTACAAAGAAGCCATTGCATTAAATCCTCATTGCAATATCGCAAAAATAGAAATAGATAAACTTGAAAAATAGAAAGGAACAATATTATGATAATTGGAATTGATTTAGGAACTACAAATAGTCTTGTTGCCTATTACACCAAGGAAGGACCAAAAATAATTCCGAACCGTCTTGGCAGACATCTTACTCCTTCTGTGGTCGCAATGGATGAATCGGAGCAGATTTATGTAGGTGATTTGGCAGTAGAACAGAATCTTTTACATCCTGGTTCTGGGGCAAGTGTTTTTAAAAGAGATATGGGAAATCAAAAGAAATATTCCCTTCTTCATAAAGAATTTACAGCAGAGGAGCTTTCTTCTTTTGTTCTCCGCAGCTTAAAAGAAGATGCCGAATATTTTCTTGGCGAAGAAGTAACAGAAGCTGTCATTAGTGTCCCTGCTTACTTTAATGATGCCAGAAGGCGGGCTACCAAAAGAGCCGGAGAGCTTGCCGGATTTAAGGTGGAGCGAATCATAAGTGAGCCAACTGCTGCTGCTATTGCCTATGGTTTATACCAAAGCAAAAAAAATGCTAAATTTTTAGTATTTGATTTAGGTGGTGGAACTTTTGATGTTTCCATTTTGGAACTATATGATACTATTTTAGAAGTCCGTGCTGTAGCTGGCGATAACTATCTTGGTGGAGAGGACTTTACAAATGTATTAGAAGATATTTTCTTCCAAAAATTTCCAAAATTAAACAGAGCTGCAATGGATGAAAAGACGCTTCGTCATATTCACAAGCAGGCAGACCTTTGTAAACTGGGATTTTCCGAAAACCGGAAATCTACTATGCAGTGCAAGATTGAAGATGAAATTTATAGTATAGATATTGACTTAAACCGCTATGAATCTGCCTGTGCCGATTTGTTGGAACGAATCCGCCACCCGATAAAGCGTAGTTTATCAGACGCACATATTCGTCTTTCTGATATTGATAAGATTGTATTGGTAGGTGGCTCCACAAAAAGCCCGGTTATCAGGCGTTTTGTTAGTAAACTCTTTAAAATGATTCCAGATACTACCATTAATCCCGATGAAGCTGTTGCACTAGGTGCTGCAATCCAGGCAGCCATGAAAGAACGTAAGGAAGCTGTCAAGGAAGTTATTTTAACAGATGTTTGCCCATTTACTCTTGGTACCGAAGTATGCCGGGAACGTGATCAGGGACGATATGATGATGGTATTTTCTGCCCTATTATCGAACGTAATACTACAATTCCTACCAGCCGTACAGAAAGATTTTATACTGTACGGGATAATCAGGAAAAAATCCGGATAAATGTATTACAGGGAGAAAGCCGTTTTGCCGCAAATAACTTATCACTTGGAGAATTAGAAATCCCTATTCCAGTTGGAAAAGCAGGTGAGGAATCCGTTGATGTAACCTACACATACGATATCAACTCTATTTTAGAGGTGGAGGTAAAGATTATCTCTACTGGAACAATAACAAAGCAAATTTTCCGGGGGCAGCATGTAGACATGACAGATGAAGAGATTGCAGAACGTTTTCAGACTTTGTCTTATTTGAAAATTCATCCAAGAGACAGAGAAGAAAATAAATATCTCCTGCTTCGCGGAGAACGTATTTATGAAGAAAGTGTAGGAGAAAAACGACATGTTATAGAACATGCTCTTTATCAGTTTGAAAAAGCACTAAACACTTATGATCCTGGAATTATTGAATCGGCAAAACAAGAATTTCAAGCTTTACTAGATGACATGGATTCTTATTTTTAATTTGGGAGGTACTTATGGAAGAAAAAATTGATTTGCGAATCCAACGTACCTACAAAGCACTTTATGATACCTTTTTTATAATGCTCAATGAAACTACTTTCGAAAAAATTACGATAAACAGTCTGTGTACAAAAGCTAATATCCGTCGTGCAACTTTTTACAAACATTTTGCAGATAAGTATGATTTTTTTGGATTTTTTATTCGTAATATTTTAAGTAATTTTCTTTCTCATATTCATGATTATGAGAAAAGTGGTACGCCTTATTCGTATTATACCTATATTTTTGAAGAATGTATTTATTTTATGAAAGAAAACCGTTCTCTTATTGACAATGTGGTAAAAAGTAATATGTTTTCCACCTTGTTAGATATTTTTGCTGATGAAATCTATAAAGATGTTTATGGCTATGTGGAAGAGCATCCAGAGGATGTGGACAAGCTCCATATTCCCCATGATATACTGGCTGCATTTTATACCGGGGGCATTGTACAAAGTATCCGCCTCTGGTTTACTAATTATGGTTCAGCCTCTGATAAAGATTTTATTCAGGGAATTACCACTTTAATAGAGTCTGTACAGCCTAAAAAATAACTAACTCTCTTGTTACTTGCATGTTTTTATTTTCTTATGTATAATGGGTTGGGTAACAATACAAAAAATGGAAAGGAAGGTTTTTATTATGGCACAAAATCCAATAGTTACGATTACTATGACATCTGGGGATATTATAAAGGCAGAACTATATCCTGAAATTGCCCCAAATACTGTAAATAATTTTATTTCACTTATTCAAAAAGGGTACTATGATGGACTTATATTCCATCGTGTTATCGCTGGCTTTATGATTCAGGGCGGTTGTCCAGAAGGTTCGGGAATAGGTGGTCCTGGTTACTCCATTAAAGGTGAGTTTTCTCACAACGGATTCCAAAATGATTTAAAACATACACCTGGAGTTCTTTCTATGGCACGCTCCAAGATGCCAGACTCTGCAGGTTCACAGTTTTTCATTATGCACCAAACATCTCCACATCTGGATGGAGAGTATGCAGCTTTTGGTAAAGTTACAGAAGGTTTAGATATTGTGGACAAAATTGCCCAGACACAGACCGATTATTCTGACCGTCCACTAGAAGATCAAAAAATAAAAACTATGACCGTAGATACTTTTGGTGTAGAATATCCAGAACCAGAAAAGTGTTAATTACAAAATTTGTAGTTCATTCATTGTAAAACAGTTAGATTAACACCATAATAAAAAAGTCAGATTGTTTATACTTACAATCTGACTTTTCATTTTTCTTACGAAACACGCAGTAAATGCGTGTTTCTACCTGAATAGTTACTTTAATACTTTCTTTAAATTCGTTCGTTCTTGTTTTAACTTGCTAGAAAATAAATTATCATACCGGTAGAAAACAAAACCATCCACCTTATTTACTTTACGTCCGGCAACTACTTGTTTCTTTAATTCTTGTTTACTTTTTGTCCAACCAGTATCACCAATAGCTCTTGCTTCTGTTTTGCTGATTCCTGCCCGATACGCTGCAAGACCAATATATAAATCCACTTTATTATTCTTCTTTAAAGCTGCCCATTGTTTCACTGTATTCGTATAAGGACAAATGGAATGGGTAAACGACCAATATATCTGTGGACATATATAGTCCACATAATCAGATGACTTCATCCATGTCTTTACATCTACATAATAACGGTCACTAGCATATAAATTAGATATATTTCCTGCTGGGCTGACACCAAATTCTACATCCTTGTCAACAGACTTGATCCCTTTATATACTTTCTTAATTAAGTTGTTGATATTACTCCTTCTCCAAGAAACAATAGATTTTGCATTTTTCTTCTGTTGTTTACACCTCTTAACATACGACTTATATTCTTTTGCATCAAAATTTGACTTATATTTATTTCCTAATGTAGGATAAAAATAATCATCAAAATGAATACCATCTACATCATAATTCTGTACAATTTCCTTTACACCATTTACAATTAAGTTCTGTACATCACTTTTTGCTGGATTGTAATAAAGTGCACCATTAAAGGTTAAAACATTTCTTTTCTTAGAACTGCTGGATGAACTTCTCCATTTTCTTGCCTGATTATTGGAAGACAATGCTTTGACATTAGTTCCTGTTATTGTAACTCTGTAAGGATTCAACCATGCATGAATCTTTAATCCTCTATTGTGTGCTGCCTTTACCATATAAGCAAGGGGATCATATCCTGGACTCTTTCCCTGCTTTCCTGATGCATAAGTTGACCAAGGAAAATATGAAGACGCATACAAAGCATCTCCCATTGGTCTTACTTGCACAATAACCGTATTCAATCCAAGATTCTTCGTGTTTGTAAACAGTTTATTTATATAAGACTGGAAACTGTTCTTTGACATGTTACTCATTTTGGCACCACTAAATTCCAAATAAGATATCCAAACAGCCCTCATCTCATTTCCAGCATCTATACTCTGTGCTATAACCTCTTGTTTATCTACCGTATTGGATAACTGATCAGGTATAAATAATGTTCCTTTCCATACTGCTATCAATAAAGTTAATAGCAAAGCCAGACTACAAATCCTCTGAAATTTTGTACTTTTCACTTTTACGCATTCCTTTCTATTACTAACTAATCCTCAATTATTTACGTCCTGTTGGATACTTTTTGAATATTTCTTCTGTTGTTTCATAAATCTTCTTTGCTGCCTTTTTCTGATAGCTTGTATTTGTCAATTTAGCTCTCTCACTACTATTGGAAATAAATCCCAATTCAATCAAAATAGCTGGTACTGTATTCCTATGAATAACCACGTACTTTGCAGTCTTTACACCACGATTTGTTGTTCCCATTACAGAAACCATACTTTTTAAGAACATACTTGCCATGGTCTGGCTATTTAATCCATTCTTCAATTTGCTATTGTTGGAAAGAGAATAAAAAACTTCTGTTCCCTTTGCAGATGAAGATGCCGAATTCATATGTAAGCTAATAAATAAATCAGCACCAATGCTTTTAGCGTATGCAGCCCTGTCATTTAATGTAACAAAGGTATCATCATGTCTTGTCCAATATGCTTTTACATTAGAAGAAGCTTTATTAAAATAACTCTTAGCATACGTGTAGAGAATTGTATAAGTTAAATCTTTCTCTTTTGCTGTACCTCCTACTGCTCCAGAATCATATCCCCCATGACCGCAGTCTAAAACAACAATATTCGGATAAATGTCCTTTGGATTACCTACATCAATCCATACCACATTATCTTCTATATTTACTTTATACCCTTGTAGTTTACTTGTTGTAAACGTAATTTGTGTATTACCTGATGCATTTAGGGTAATAGCATGTTTCGTAACTACCTTATCCCGGATACTAATAGGATGTTCTTTTAAATATTGCCTACAATCACCATTAATTGTTATAATAAACTTTTTATTCCAATATTTATCTGTATTTTTCACAGCACTAGATGATACTGCCTTTGGCAAAGTAAAACAAATACTTGCATTGGCTGCAGCAGCTAAAGCAGGAACATTTCCTTTTTCATATATTTCAGATGTTACAGTCTTACTATTCCAATTATACTCATAGCCAAAAATCTCAGCAGTATATCTTGCAGGCACCATAATATACGTACTGCCATTTGCACAATTTTTAATACGAAATGGAGGTACAGTCACTTTATCTTCTATTCCATTTACAAGTACCTTTTTACTATCCATGGTAAAAACAACCTTGGTGTTATCTTTTTTTAAGGTAAGTGTCTTCTTTGTACTATTATATGAATAAGACAATCCTATTGTAGTGGAAAATACTTTCTTTGCATTCACCACAGCACTTCCGCTTACTATCAAGCCTGGCATATTTCCATAAGAAATATTCTGTCCATTATAGCTGCTCTTTACTTTACTTCCTGCATACTTGTAAAGATTACCATCTTTCTCTAATTCCATCCAATTACACTTGATTGCTCCTGTGGCTTTAGAATTCGTCCATGTATAAGAATACCCTAAATTCTCGGCTACAAAACGTACAGGAACCAATAATCTTGTAATCTTTGCTTTTACATAAGTTACTTTTCTAGGTGCTGTTTCTAATGTTTTCTTTTTTCCATTTACATAAGCCGTCTTACTTCCTAATGTCAATTCAACGGTCTTATCAAACTTGCTTATGGTAAGTTTTTGCTTATCACTGTCCCAAATACAAGTAGCACCTAATGCTTTTTCAAAAATTGCTTTATAGTACCCCATAGCTGTATTGTCAATAATTAGTCCTTTTGCATTTCCTAGCGAAACTTCTGTCCCATTCACAGTGAACATTACTGTTGATTTTTTGTAAGTCACTGTTTTTCCATCATACTTTAATTGCAGTGAACTTGCAGCATTTGAAGTTGTCATTGGTAATAACAATAAACAAACCAAACAAATTACTCTTACAATATACTTTCTAATTCTTCTTGTTTTTTGCATATTTTCACCCTTTGCTATAATAATTCTTTTTTTGCAGTTCTATGATATTATACAAAAATGTTGAATTTATGTCAAACAAAGGGTGATTTTTCAACCAATTTTATGTAACAGTCGTTACAGTTTTACATCTTTTGCAGAATCATGTATACTATTATTGTAATAGAGTTACTGTTCACAGGTAGTACTTTGCACTTGCTGCAAAGTACGTAAGAACAAGTAGTGGCAGAGAAGAATCCAGCCTTTTGCCGAAGGCGAATAATAAATAGGCTGGATTCCGTTACTGTTTGCACCATAGGTGTGAACAGTAACGATTAAAGTATTGAAAAGGTATGGTGAAGACATGAAATTACAAAAATTATTGAGTTTAACAAGACAAGCTGTTGAAAACTACCAATTAATTGAACAAGGTGATAAAATTGCAGTAGGAATATCTGGTGGAAAAGACAGCCTTGTACTATTGTTAGCATTATCAAATTTAAAAAAATTCTATCCAAAAAAGTTTGAACTTTATGGAATCACGGTTGATCTGGGTTATGGCTCTTTTGACACTTCTAAAATTTCCAAATTATGCCAATCCTTAGATGTTCCATACCATGTTGTAAAAACAGAAATATCTGCTATAGTAAAAACAGAAGCAAAACCTTGTTCTTTATGTGCAAAACTTAGAAAAGGTGCTCTCAATCAAAAAGCCTTAGAACTTGGTTGCAATAAAGTAGCCTTTGCACATCATGCAGATGATTTGATAGAAACCTTGCTTCTTTCCCTTTTGTATGAAGGCAGATTCCACAGTTGCTCTCCTGTCACTTACTGGAGCCATACAAAATTGACTTTAATCCGTCCACTCATTTATCTAAAAGAAGCTGACATCATTGGTTTTGTCAACAAAAATCCACTTCCCATTTTAGTAAACCCCTGCCCTTACGAAGGACATACCAGGCGTACTTATGTAAAGGATATGTTACAACAACTAAACAAAGATATTCCAGGCTGTAAAAACCGGTTATTCCGTGCTATTTTAAGTGGTAATTTTGAAGATTGGCCATCCTCTTCAAATGGAAAAGAAACTTCCTAAAATATGATATCATGAAACAAAAAGTACAAAATTCCAGACCTTTATCAATATGGAGGAATCATTTCACGATTAATATAATGAGGAATAATCAAATATGCCCCTTCATGAATGATATCTTTTTCTATTCCATTACTTTTTTTAATCTCCTCTATCATGTCATTTATATCCTGATATTCTTCTGTATAGTATCTTGTGGCAATGTCCCATAAGGTACTATCCTTTTCCACACAAATAGTTGTCACCACTTTTTCCCGCTTCATCTTTGCAGATTCTTCTGAATTCTGTACAGTCTTTACCAGATTTAGATTCATTAGTAGTGTAGTAAGAACAAAAACCATTATAATAAATAAAGTTGCTATAAAAATAATCTCTTTCTGTTCCCATATTTTATTTATGTATGTCTTCTTTATATCTTTCATAAATGCACCTCCATCTCCGAACAACCGTTTGTATTTATTATAAGAACAGTTGTTCTGTTTGTCAAGTACTTTTTAAACGGATGTTCGAGAACATTTGTTTGACATATCTGTTTTTTTCTGTTATAATCAATATAGGTTTATAATTCCTAAACAACTATCCAAGATTATTTATAGTCTTATGAATAATTGCGGATTGCAAAAAACATAGATATTCAAAGGAGGTCGTAATAGTGAGTTATGGAAAGATTACCAAAAAACAAATGGAGATTTTAGAATATATAAAAAAACAGATTCTAAACAAAGGATACCCGCCAGCCGTTCGTGAAATATGCGAAGCAGTACAACTAAAATCTACATCCTCAGTTCATGCACATTTAGAAACTTTAGAAAAAAATGGATACATCCGCCGGGATCCTACCAAACCTAGAGCAATTGAAATTGTAGATGATAGTTTTAATTTAACCAGAAGGGAAATTGTAAATATCCCTATTATCGGAACGGTAACTGCTGGGCAACCGATTCTTGCCACAGAAAATATTGAAGGTTATTTCCCTCTATTATCTGAGGATATGCCTTCTCATGACACTTTTATGCTTCATGTAAAAGGAGAAAGTATGATTAATGCAGGAATTTATGATGGTGACCAGATTCTGGTGCAAATGCAGCCAGTTGCAGAAAATGGTGATATTGTAGTTGCTTTGATTGATGATTCTGTTACAGTCAAAACCTACTATAAGGAAGACGAACATTTCCGTCTCCAGCCAGAGAATGATCACATGGAGCCAATTATTGTTTCTGATTTAACTATTGTAGGAAAAGTAATTGGTCTGTTCCGTAAGATTCTTTAAATTACAACTGACCTAATGTTTACTTTTATAAAAGGACTATCACAAAATAAATATTCATTGTTAGAATATGCTTTATTCTGTGATAGTCCTGTTTTGTTTATTATAAATATTCCAAATTATTATTTCTATATATTCACTCTTTTTAGGTAGAACCTTGCACTTGTGTGCATTCTCGTTTACGAAACACTCATGCGAATATATTTATGGTAATGCCACAGTCCACAAAGTGCTGGTGTTTTGTAACTGTTCATGGTTCTGAACAATTACTATTTTTCATAGAATCGAAATACCTTATTATAATATGGAACCATAATATCATTTTCAGAATTAAAGATTTCATGCTTTGCTCCTGGTACATAAATCAATTTTGCCTGCTTAACATGATTTACAAAATAATATTCACCATAATCTGTTACATATTTATCATCTTCCGCCTGAAAGATTAAAATTGGGCAGGAAATTCTCTTCATATTCTCTTTTTCTCTTACCCGTTCTGTCCCATCAAATGCAGATTTTAACCACTCAAAAGTTGCACCATTATTCTGGTAATTCTCATTTTTACTTCTCAAATTAAAAAAATAAGAATAACGAGCCTCACTAGACATACAAGATTTTTCAAAAGCATACTCCTTGGAAAAATCACCATGCCCAAACACATAAGAATCTCCCTGTCCAAACAAACACATTAAATTTCCTGTTACTTTTGCCACATTTTGTGGATAATCTTCTGTTTTAAATCCTAACATAGGTGCGTTTAAAATTGCCTTTTCAAAATACTCTGGGTACTCTTCTAAAAATAATGCACCAACACATCCCCCCATAGAATGGGCATAAAGATATAATTTTTTACCTTGATTTGCCGGAATTACAACATCTTCAAGAAAGGTATGAAAATCTTCCACATAAATATCCATATCTTCTACATAGACTTTGCTAAGATTATCAATTTCACGGTCAGATCCCCCATGTCCGCGATGATCCAATATACATACCCCATAGCCCTCTTTTAGGAAATAATAAATCATCTCATTATATTTTTCCATAAATTCCGTAAAACCATGAGATATTACAATTGTTGCTTTTGTATTTTGTGGAAGAAACATTTTATAGCGTAAGTGAACATTGTCCTCTACCTGAAAATATCCTTCTTGTTTATACTGTTCTAAATAAGGTATTACAATAGTATTCATTTGCTCTTCATATTTTGACTCATCAATAAAATAGTTTCCCTCTTGCTGAGTCATATCCAAACTTCTTCTATTTCTTGGCACTGGTTCACTAGGGGAATATAACAAATATCCCGCACTACCACCTAAAACTGCCAACCCAGTGCCAATTGCAACCATTCTCCTCTTCATAAAATCCCCCTCATCAAAAATATTTATATTCTTGCAATTTCTTCTCTCTTCTTTTGTATGCTAAGTATTCATATTCATAAGTTTTTGAATAATAGTCGCTATTCTTTCTGCTTCTTTTTCCACTTCTATTCTTTTTCTTCTTTCTGCTTCCCGTTCCGATGGTAATTTTCTTGTTGCTAAACGTCTTTCCAACTCCTGTTTCTTCTTTTCTTCTTGCTCTTTTAGACGTTTGTGCCTTTCCTGCCGGAGTTTTTTAGAAGCCTCTTCCCGAAGAATTCTCTGTTCCCTTTCTTTAGGGCTTCCTCCTATAATTTTTCCACTCGGATTTATTGTTGATGGTGGTGCTTGATAATAGAAAATTTTAGGTTGCTTTATTTGTGTTTCTTGTTGTGATAAAAATCCGTAAGCTTGTTGTACTTCTAAATATATCTTTTTTGCCTCTGATGTAGAATTTCTATCCGGGTGATATATTTTACACAAATTCCGATATGCTTTTTTTATCTCTTCTTTCGTCGCATAGGGTGATACTCCCAGAATCTTACAGGCTTCCCTTTGTCCTTGAAACAATATTTCCACTTCCTTCCTTTTAAATTATTTTGCACCATATTCTTCCTATATATACTTTTATTTCTTTCCCTTATTATGAACTTTTATGACAAAAAAATCAAGATAGAGTTTTGCTGCAAAACTTTATCTTGATTCTTTTCTGTTACTGTTCACACCTACAGTGCTAACAGTAACAGTTACATTATATGTATTTAATAAGCAATATCTATGTCCCCTATATCAGTAGTTGCTTTGATTTTGTAATCAGAATGTGTATTGTCCTCATACTTTCTTCCATACTCTCTATTATTGACAGAAATCTCTCCAATATCACTTTTTAATACAAAGGAATATGCTGACAAATCCTTATTGGAAGAAATTTCTATATCTCCAGTATCGGTTTCTGCTGCCATATTTTCAAATTCACTTTCTACTATGCTGATTTCACCTACATCTATATCTACCATAGTATCTCCCAATATACTGTTTTTTATCTCTACCTCTCCTACATTCAGAGAAATTGTGGTCGCTTTATTTTGTATACCATTCATCGAAACCTCTCCCACACCCAATTTCATATCCATATCTTCTAATACGGTGCCTTTAGGAACTTCTATAGTAACTTTACAATTCTGGTTGCCTATGCCAAAAAATCTCATTTTTTTCTTCTTTTGGGTAATGGTCAGAGTGTCATTGTTCAGAGAATAAATTGGCTCTATACCTTCTGTACACTCATAATGTATGGTATATCTCTCCCCTTCTATAAATGTAATGCTCATAACATCAGCTTGAATGGATAATTTTTTATAGTCATCAAGACTTATTTCATCGGAATGAACATTCTTATTGCCAAAATGTAACACTCCACCTTTTAAAACTCCAATAATAATACAACATAGAGTAATAAAAGTAATAATCCCCATATATATTCTTTTCATAACTTTTTCACTCCTTATTTCTTATTTCATCATTTATTAACCTATTAAGCAGAAACTGGGCTTATTCTTTAAATATTGTATTGATAAACATTTCTACCACAGCAGCTAATACCCAGATAATCCAAGTAAAATGCCAATCATAGGTAAGAAAACTCCAACATAAATAGATACATGTTATGGTAGGCCAATAAACTGACATAATGTTTTCTACTATTTTATTATTATAATGTGTAATTCTTTTTTGTTTTTCTGTATAAATTGTGTTTGTACCTGAATAATAACTTTGACCTAACAATTTTTCATAGGCTCCGCTTTGGATTCCAGCAGAAACAAACAAAAAAACAGCAATTGCAACTGCTACAAACATAAACACTACGCCGATGCTTTCACTTTTTGCCATTCCTTCTATTTCACTAATGATCATAACAGGAATTACACTGATAATGCAAAGAATTACTCCAATCGTCAATTTTCCAATGTGTATCATACGGTATCCTTCTTGTTCCCTTTTCACATATTCTGCTGTTTTTATTTCCATGCAACATAATTCCTTGTCCATGAATTCCCATTTTCCCATACTAAGACCAGAAAATACAAACATGCCAACTCCCATTGCAACCAAAACAAATAACAATGTACAACCAAGCACCACCTCCAAAGATGGGGCATAGTAATCAAATAAAATACAACCGCAAGGAGATAGGATGCAAAGAAGTACACCAATTGCAATAAAGTAAGCATGCCGTATCTTGTCTTTTATAAATTCCTTTGCTTCATCCAAGGTTATAATCCTTCTTAGTGTTTCTTTCTCTTCCTGTACTACCTCTTTTATTCCGAGGCTTTCTGCAAGTTCTTCTAAATTCCCAAATTCGGAAATTACAGTTCCTACTGCTTCATTTTCACTTTTTCCTTCTTGAATCAATTCCGTATATTTATCTTCCATCATCTGTCCCAATTCCATCTTTGCCTTTTTAACTTCTGCTGTATTTGGTAAATTCTGGAACATTGTTTCCAAATAATTTTTTATTGTCTCCATTCTTTCTATCCTCCTAATCTACTACGAAATATGAATATAGTTGGTAATTGGTTACTGTTCTCTCACAAGCTTGACACTTGCTGTCAAGCTATGTGCCAAAATGTAAAACAGCAAAAAATCCAGCCTTTCACCGAAGGCGAATTATAAAATGGTAGTGCCACCTTCGGCAGTATGTAAATTTCCTGCTTGGATAAACATCTCTACCACTTCTTTTGTAACATACCATTCTTCACATTTTTCCTTATAATATGTTTTTCCTGCTTCTGTAATCCGGTAATAGGTTCTTCGTTTCACATTTTCCTTATCTTCCATGCGGAAAGATTCCACATACCCATTCTTTTCCAACCGGGTAAATGCAGAATACAGGGTGGTTTCTTTGATAATATACTTGTCATTCGATAGCTGCTTAATCCTCTTTGATATTTCATATCCATAAGAAGGCTCATCTAGTAACAGATATAATATCATGGTATCGTTGTAACCTCTTATTACATCACTACTAATACCACTCATCTCTACCTCCTTCCTTACTACGTCAGTCGCTACTACGACAGACATAGTACTTCTGTCGTAGTAGTAATATAACACAGATTATGGTATGTGTCAATATAGATTTCAAAATACTTTAAGTTACAGTTCAGCCATAGCGTATATTCTGGCAAAATATGAATGACATGGCTGAACTATTATATCTTGTTATAAAATAACAGAGCGTTCCTACACGCTCTGTCAATCAAATCTTATTTATAACATTCTGTCTTACTTTGCTGGATTCACATGCACCATAATATGTTTTACCTTAGGGAAATTCTGTTCAATGTTTTCGTGTACCTCTTCCGCAATATTATGTGCTTCCAGTAAAGTATAGGATGCATTCACTTGAATTTCCACATCCACATAAATTTTGTTACCAAAAATGCGGGTTTGCAATAAATCTATACCAAGCACCTGTTCATGATTCATTATATAATCATACATTTCTTTCTCCAATTCCTCATCACAGGAATGATCTATCATCTTATCCATAGCATCTTTAAAAATATCAAAAGCCACTTTTACTATAAATACAAAAATTACCAAACTGGCAATCGCATCCATAACTGGAGCTCCTAACATTGCTCCTCCAATCCCGATTAATGCCCCTATGGAGGAAAGTGCATCTGAGCGGTGATGCCATGCATCTGCCATCAATACACTTGAATCAATTTTCTTCGCATAATACCTCGTATACCAATACATTGCCTCCTTTGCGATAATAGATACTATTGCTGCAATTAGTGCCAGTTTCCCAGGTATTTTGAGATTCCCATAGTTTCCCTGCACAATATCCTTGCATGCCTGCACACCAATTTCCAACCCTGTAACAAACAATACCATTGCCAAAACAATGGCCGCTACACATTCCAATCGTTCATGTCCATAAGGATGTTCTTTATCCGATTCTTTGGATGCAAGTTTCACACCTATAATCACCACAATTGTACTAAATACATCAGAAGCAGAGTGAATTCCATCACATATCATTGCATTTGAATTTGCAAGAAATCCTGCCAATAACTTAAAAATAGAGAGTATTATGTTCTGAATTATTGTAATGATAGATACCCTGTTTGCTATTTTACCAAAATCATCTTTTGGTATTTCCTTTTCTTTTGTCACTATTTTGTTGTCTTCCATATCAGTTACCTCCATTATTATAATTAAGATAGCTCTATGGCACTAAATATGTGTGGGGAATTTTTAGCGAATGCTGTATAGAAATAATAAGTATAAAAAACACCCACCAATCAGTATTAACATAACGATCCGAATGTCTTCTCTGTTATGTTATAGCAACTACTGTCCCGTGGATGAATGTTTCCTGTTTTAGTCTTTCTTGCAGTCTTGCACAGCAAAATATGTAAGATCTGCCTAAACGACTACCTTCCACTGCCACTATTGCGGCCCGACTCCTTGACAAAAGGTCAATGGTCTGCTCAGTTTGTACTGTAGATTTATATGCAGTGCAAAGAGACTATACATATTCTATCATTCCTATTATACTACATCAAGTCCTAATTGGTTACTGTTGGCACCGCAGGTGTGAACAGTAACTTTCTTTTGACAAAACAAAAAAATTATCTCACGAAATGTTTTCTGCTTCTATACGAATATGATAAAACAGTTGAATCACTTTTGATTCTTTCAACATTTCCGATTTCATTTTTATTAATCTTCTCTTCCCAACACGTCTGTCCAGCAATGCAAATATTTTTATCAATAAGTTTTCACTTGCAAGACTTTCTTCAATACTTTGATTATTAAATTCATAAAAGGCCTCGTAAAAACTTTGTTGATCAAACAACCCCAAATTCATCGCCACTTCATCCATAAATGGATACACCTTTTCCATTCTGCTTTCATATTTCTCGTCATGTGGATAGAATTCTGCCTTACTCCATTGATTATAATAACTTCCCTTTAAAATTTCTTTCCCATTCAGACATATAGCTGCTCTTCCCACATGATCCGGACTATAGCTATATGTTGTAACAAAATATTGTATATGTCCACAAAGAGATTTTGCAAGATATTCTTTTTCCAGTTTATGCCTTATAGCACTCCATTTTTTCATCTAAAAAACTCCTCTCCTATTGTTCTTTCTCAACCAATACCTAAAAAATTTTCATAATTTACATTCGATTACTTTACTTTTCCATAGCCGAAGAATAATTGCAAACCTATGCTATCGCAGCAAAAAGCTGCTTTTTATAATCTCAAAACATATTTCATTGCCGGACCTTGTATCTGCTCTGCTTCAACAAGTGCCATATTTGTAAATATCATTATAGAGGCTCCTCCAAGTCCAATCACTCTATCAAACAAATCTTCAACTTTTATCATAGTGCGGTCTATGTCTTCGTAAAATGAAATAACATAGCATTTCCTTTCATCAGTATTTTTGTAAATCATTTTTTTCAAATTCTCCCAAGAAATATCACTTCCACTGTATATCAATTTTCTTTCATCAATATATTTCATTGTACCATGATTAAAGCGGGAAATTCCATCCTGACGTTTGCTTTCATTTAACAATTCAAACCGCAAACGCTCACGTTTATTCTTCACAATAAAATGTTGTATAAAAAAATGTTCGTAGTTAAAATTTTCTATTCTTCTCACCTCTACTCTGTTTTCTATTATCTGTAATTAGATTATGAGATATCAATTATCAAATGAGTATTTTCTAAAAATTTAATTTCATATTTTTTATCAGATTCTATTTTACTTTCATTATTTTCATATACATACAAAAAAGACTCCTTTGTGTCACAACTTTCATAGATTCGCAAACCTATATTCATTTCTTCCAATAACTCTCTCAGATTCACATTTTCTCCATATGTAGAAAAATAACTTCCATGATTTATAAATTTTGTCTCTGTATACTGGTATTTTCCCCTTTGATAATCTTTATAATCTTTTCTTGCTACCAGACTGATATCCCCATAATCCACAGTAGAAACCATGGCTATAAATATATATACAAAAATTGCAAACACTAAAAAATTAGATAAAATTGAGTCTAAATCAATTCCTAAATATTTATATTTCCAAATAAACATAAAAACAATAAAAATTCCAATTATTACATACATACCTATCTGAAAATATCTGTCATAACCTAAATGAAATAAAAGGCTTTGCATTTTATCCTCTTTATCCATAAAAAGATTCATAACAGGGTTGATAAATCGTTGTAACAGACAGTAAAGTCCAAATAATGCAACTAAAAAATAGCCATAAAATGGATAGTCACCATCATATTTCTCATAAATATTTTTTGTATTTTCACCTATTTTCTTGCCATTTATAACATTATTGATGGAATTAACAATTACTAATGGTTCTTGTCCTATAAATATGGCTGGTGCCTTCACTAATATTCTTTTTTTCCCTTCCCGTATTAAAACTATTTTCTTTGATGTAAATATTGCACCTGCTCTAGCTCTATATTCTTCTTCTTTATATTTTGCTATGTAAATGTCCTTGATAGGAATTATCCTTTTTCTAAACATTCTATATTCCACAACAAAGAATTGGTTCACAAGAATAGGTCCTACTAATAACGGTTTGTCATAAAAAGAGGCTCTCTCTGCCTCACTTAATCCCCTGCATTGTTTTTGCAACATCTTCTTTGTTACTATCTGTATAGTTATTATAACACTTTCTATCACCATAACTGCCATGCCAGCATACGGTAATATTTTTATGCCTGCCTTAGAAGAATCTGTATACAAATATAATGCTAATTCACAAAATATCAGAAAAGGAACTATTGTGTAAAACATATAAATTCTTTTCTGGCGTTTGAAATTATCTTCTACCTTCAAACACATTCATCTCCTTTAATATACTGACTTTACTCTTCTGTATAATATTTTTTCATTAAATCTAATACTTTCCCTTTATTGCCACACTCTGGACATGTATATGTTCCAAAATAAATTGGCAGGCTTTCCAATAATTCCAGACAAATTTTTTCTGCAATATATCCCAACCACATTGCTGTATTGTTAAAATCTTATCCATTTTTATCCTCCTTAATTCACTATCTATCCCCAATTATAGTATACGATCTCATTAAAATCAATGTGCTACTGTTCAATTTAATAAAACTCATCTTGACTTTTATATCGTCTTCCGATATAATTATGATGATATATAGAGTGACGATATATCGGGAGCCGAAAGGAGGAAAACAATTTGCAGGAGAACATTGCGTTGACAGAAACTACCTATTATATCTTACTCTCCCTCTATACTCCACAACATGGATATGGGATTATGCAGCGTACTGAGGAACTCTCTGATGGGAGAATACGGCTTGCAGCCGGAACATTATATGGTGCACTCAATACCCTTTGTGATAAAAAATGGATTACCCCATTACCTGTAGAAACAGGAAGCCGTAAGAAAGAATACAAATTGACCCAACAAGGGCTTACAGTACTAAAGCATGAGTTAAAACGACTACAACAATTGGTTATGAACGGAGAAACCGTTTTAAAGGAGGAATTATAATGAACACACATAAAACAGTACATAGATTGGTATGGGTTTGGAATTTTGACAAAGAAGAACGATGGCTGAATGAAATGGCTGAAGAGGGATGGGTATTGGAAAGTGTTGGTTTTGGTACTTATCATTTTGCTGCTTGTGAGCCGGGCGAATATTCCATAGGTATGGAAATGCATGCATGTGATCATGATTATATAGATTTTGTGAAAGATACAGGAGCAGAATATGTTGGACGGGTGCATAGATGGATATATTTTCGCAAAAAAACTATTCAGGGAAATTTTAATATTTTCTCAGACATTGATTCAAGGATAAATCATCTAGATAATATTGGAAAGATGCTGTTTACACTCGGTATGGCTAATTTATGTATCGGTCTTGCCAATTCATTTCACACAACACCAAACATAGGATGGATTAATTTACTGATATGTGCTTTAGTGATGTATGCATTAGGGCATATTCACGAAAAAAAAGAGATTCTTAAAAGAGACCGCCTTCTACATGAGTAGTAATTTAAAGCGACCAAAAAATATCTCCCTATCTGTGTTAGAGAGATATTCTTTGGTCAATTCTTCTTATCCCACATATTACTCTGTAGTACCAGATATAACTAAAATACAACAATCATTATATACAAGATAACTTCCTCTAAAAATCAAACCTAAATATACTGTGGAGACAACTCTTGAATTAAAACATTTACATTTTTTAGGAATCGTATACAATTTAGGAAAGTTTCCGTGAAAAATAATATTAAGATTATTCACACTTTTACTAAGAGTCTCTACAAATTCTCTTCTTAATCTCACAGGCATTTTATGAATTTTTTCATCATCTACTTGCAAAACATATTTCAAACATTCTTCCAGAGAGTCTGCTTTCACTTGATTTCCATATAATTCATTGTCTAAAAAGTTTCTGTCCCTGACTTTATGATCTTTTTTATAGAATAATTGATAGTATTGATGTATCGTATCTTTCATTGTTTCCTCTGGTGTTCTGCCTTCTAATATAAATACATCTACTGCAAAACAAGTATAACGAAACTCTTGTAATTGATATAATATATTTATTAGCGTTTCAAATTGACTGGTTATTTTTTTTATAAAATGTATCTCGTCTTCATTATATAGTTCTGTATGTTCTTCGTCCAAATCCCACATTTTGTCATTCTTCCTTTTCTGCAGCTTCTTTCCTTTACTTTATTTCATTAATTTCTTGTAAGGCTTCTTCGATATTTCTTTTTTCATTTAATTTACTTATAAGTTCATCATCTATAGAAGCTCCATTATATATTTTCTTAACAACGTCTATATCCAGTTCCAGTTCATAATAGTCCTCTGCCCATTCACACCATTCCTCTGCACTTTTCATGATGTATTCAAGTAAATACTCTTTTCCACCATCATCGTCATCATCATCCGAAATTTCATTTTGATACCATTCATCTGTGTCATCTACACACCACATACAGAATGTTGTTTCGTCCCGTTCTTCTTTATTTTCCACCAATGCAAGAAATTCTGATGGTGCATTCTTATACACCTGTTCAAAAAAGTCCTCATTCCATTCATCTGCTCCAAATTGTGCTCCAAATTGGTTCCATTCACTTTCATGATCAAATCCCTTGATATATGCTCCATTAGCAGTAATAAATATGGTTAAAGAATCGCCTGAACCATTATCAATAATATACTTACAACCATTCTCTATCTTCTGCACCGTGGTAATTCTAAGATATTCTTCCTCCTTAGGACACATAATTATATCTAAGATTGTCATCTTATAAAGAATTTCTTTCAGTTCTGTTTTTGTTATATATTGCATATCTTTCATCCTTTCTCTACTATACTAAACCTCAATTTTAGTAAATTATTTCGTAATTATTCAGGTACTTATATTCTTTTTTAGAGTAACATTTTTTTAATTCCCGTTCAACCTTACAGGCAATATTGGTCGATTTAGAGGTCATTTTTGCAATGTGCAGATAGCATATATATTTGAAGTAACATTTCAATATCACAATTAACATCCATTGTTCCATTAAATAAAATTAAGTCTTATGTAGACCCGAAAGCTTACATAAGACTTATTTCTTACTTAATCTTGTGGTGGACTATTATGTTTTTGCCTCCCTTTTTTCAACAGAACTTCCATTAATCTGCTGTGAACCACAACATCACATTACAACTGCATGACCATCTGGATATGTTCCTTCCCATGCACAGGGGAAATAACCTTCTTTATAAACGTCTAACAATGTTGTAAAAAAGCCATGTATATTTAGTATTCCTTCTACACATGCCCATGATATATCCCGCTTAACCATATCCAATATTTCATATTCCAATCCTGTCTCCTCCTCTAAATGCTGCCTTATAATAAATTCGCTCCATTTTTTCCAGACTATATCTCCAATAGCAAAAGATATAGCAGAAAAGATTTCATCAATTTTTACTTCTCCCATCTTTTCACTCGCTATATCTTCCAACATAGATATATTTGGTTCCCACACTTTTAACATTTGTCCATTCCAATCATCGTATGCTTCAAAAACCGAAAACACTATACGATATTTATCATTGGGAATCCCGCTGTTTGCAAACCAGTTTATTAATTTCAATTCATCTAAAAAATTTTCTATATTTGTCATAAAACACACCTATTCTTTTTTACTTATATGAACAACACATCTTTACAAGGGATTCTACTTCTTCTTTTCCTCTCAAGGCATTATACCAACGGCTTGGAATATTCTCAAATCCAAACAATATTCCTGCAAGACCACCTGTAACACATGCTGTTGTATCGGTATCATCTCCAAGCATAATTGCCTGTTTTACAGCTTCCTCATAACTTGTGGCACGTTTCATAATCATAAATGCACTTCGCAAACAGTCCACCACATACCCAGAACCGCTTCCTTCCCATGGCTCATCTGGTCGCACACTCCATTCCAACTCCTGCTCATATTCCGGCATTTCCCTATAAATATTCCGCAATACTTGAACGCCATTTTCCAGAGCTTGGTCAAAATCTAAGTCATTAAGCAGAGAACGGGCAACAAGACAATATAATGCACAACATACCTGGTTACATATATTTCCATGAGTAATCAGACATTGGCTGTGTGCATCTATGACTAACTCCTTATCTGTACCATTATGCCAAAGAGCAAGGGGAAGTGTTCTCATTAAAGCACCATTTCCCTTACCGTCCGGTCGTACCATACCACATTTTTCTGGTACCATGCCAGACTTATAAGCCATTAATGCCTCACTAGTTTGTATACCAATATCAAAAACCATACCATCTACTGCCCATTTTCCTTCCTGATACCAACATAACAGTTTGTCCGAGAAGTCCTTTAAGTCAAATTTACCACAAGTTATAATACTATCTAATAAGCAAAGTGCCTGTGCACCATCATCAGACCATGTTCCTGGTTCTACTCTCCTATGTGCCCTTTCAAATCCCAAAGGTGGAGTCATTTCAATATCACTATATGGCGGAATTTCTGCTGCCGAATGAAATTCATAGGGAACACCTAAAGCATCACCAATCAGTAGTCCATATAATCCACTTTGGAATTTGTTGTATTTTTTCATTCTATCATCCCTTTCTAAATGACAGTTCGTGTTCAAGTAACAGTTCAGGTAGGTCTGCACACTCCGCTGTGCAGACCGTAAAAAAGACT
>CAMWUK010000010.1 GCA_947177415.1 uncultured Clostridiaceae bacterium | reverse complement strand
CCGCCGCAGGCAATGAGGGCGGCTCTGTCAGACCGACAGTTGGGGTGCAACTCCCGTGGAGTCAGTTCGCTGCTGACCGTTTGGTGACTTCCCTTGCGTTTAACGCATCTGCATTTCGGGGTGTCGAGGACAAATAGAAATGCTCCTATCATAAAAGCCAGATGCAAGGCGGTCTATGGAAACAGAGTGTTGTTTTATACTCTCCCGACCTTAAAAACTTCCTTGTGTCTGGCTGCTACATAGGCAAGATATTCCTGCCTAAATCAAAATAGGAGGTCAGATACTTATGGATAGAATTATAAAGCGTGGTGACATCAACTACGCAGAACTTAATCCCGTTATCGGCTCAGAACAGGGCGGCACACGACCCGTACTTATCATTTCCAATGATATAGGAAACAGGCACAGCCCGACAGTCATTATTGCTGCTATCACGGTAAAGACACAGACAAAGGCAAAATTGCCGACACATACCGAAGTAAAGAATTTTGAGGGGCTTGACAGAGATTCCATAGTTTTGCTTGAGCAAATCCGTACAGTAGATAAGAAAAGATTAAAACAGTATATGGGCATAATGCCTGCTGAAGCGATGGCAAGAGTTGATAAAGCTCTTGCCATTAGTATTGGGATTCCCCAGAGGAATCCGTCTTAATATAGAAAGGAAATGCGTATGGCGGAACAAACACAGGTTGAAATAAAAGATAAATTCTGTCTTACCATTGATGAAGCATCAGCTTACTTCAATATTGGAGAAAAGAAATTAAGAAGAATTGTTACAGATAATATTGATACAGGATTTATCATTCAGAATGGAGTGAAATTTTTAATCAAACGGAAACAGTTTGAAACGTTTTTAGAGAATTTAACAGCTATTTGAATGTCATTGAATAAGAACAGATATGCAGGCAGCTTTTGTAGATAGGTATTTGTGATGTCCTATGCTAAATGCTGCTTTCATTTTTTAAGATGGAAAAAGGGCTTCGTCTATGATATACTACGATATATCGTGACGGGGCTCTTTTTGTACGAAAGGAGCATGAATATGAGCGGAAAAAGACGGGACAGCAAAAATCGTATTCTCCGCAACGGAGAGAGCCAGCGTCGTGACGGACGATATGCATTCAAATACATTGATGCCACAGGAAAACAGCAATTTGTTTACAGTTGGAAACTGGAAAAGACGGATAAGACACCGCAGGGAAAACGGGATGACATTTCATTAAGAGAGAAAGAGAAGCTGATATTGAAAGATATTGATGATGAGATAGTTCCCCGTGGCGGAGAAATGACCGTTCTGGAACTGGTTAAAAAGTACCTCTTGCAGAAAACAGGGGTGCGGCACAACACGGAAGCTAATTACAATTTTGTGGTCAACATTATTAAGAAAGAAGAATTTGGCAGGAAAAGAATCGACAAGGTGAAACTGTCGGATGCAAAATGTTGGCTTATCAAATTGCAGCAGGACGGGAGAGGGTACAGTTCCATCCATTCTGTAAGGGGCGTTGTCAGACCTGCATTTCAAATGGCGGTTGATGATGATTTGATACGCAAGAATCCGTTTGAGTTTCAGCTTGCCACTGTTGTAGTGAATGACAGTGTGACAAGAGAAGCAATTACAAGAAAGCAGGAACGGGCTTTCCTTGAATTTGTAGCACAGGATAAACATTTTTGCAGATACTATGATGGAATTTATATCTTATTTAAAACAGGGCTTCGGATTTCTGAATTTGTGGGGCTGACATTGAATGATATTGATATGCAGAACCGAAAAATCAATGTCAATCATCAATTACAGCGAAAAAGAAATATGGAGTATGTGATTGAGGAAACAAAGACCACAAGCGGTACGAGGGAAATACCTATGTCTGATGAGGTGTATGAGTGTTTTCAGCGAATCATCGAAAACAGAAAGAAAGTAAAAACTGAGCCTATGATAGATGGCAGATGTGGATTTCTGTATCTGGATAAAAATGATATGCCGATGGTAGCCCTGCATTGGGAGAAATACTTTCAACATATTTGTGAGAAGTACAACAGTATCTATAAAGTGCAGATGCCAAAGGTCACACCCCATGTATGCAGGCATACTTTTTGTTCCAACATGGCGAAAAGCGGCATGAATCCGAAAACACTCCAGTACCTTATGGGACACTCTGATATAGGAGTGACGCTGAATACCTATACGCACATCGGTTACGATGATGCGAAAGAGGAGCTAGAGCGGATGGCAAAAGCCGAGTAGTAAAATGGCATGATTCTTTTCAATTTACTACTTTTTTTACTACTTTTGAGGTAAAAGATATGCCAATTTAGACTACAATATGCCAAGAACAAAGGTTGATTGCAAACGACAGGAAAAGCCGATAAATCAAGGAAATACAGTAAATACAAGGAGTTTCAAAGATATGATTAAGATATTATTTATTTGCCACGGCAGTAACTTAACACAACCTTGAAAACCATTGATTTTACAAGGTGTTTTGTCATCGAGAGATGATTTTACTAAGGTTTTACTAAAAATAAAAAGTAGGAATCTCTAGCACGAATTTAGAAGTAAATAAGAAGTCTAGGACTTTATTAGTTGTTAATTACAATTAGTAGAGTCCTTTTTATTATCCTAAAGGAGGAAGAACAATGACAAACACAGCGTTAAGTGCAAAAGCGGAGCAGATTGCTCAAACAGTAACTTTTAGAAATGACAAACACAAAAGATTCTTTTTAGAATATCTGCCAAAGTGTAGGTATGCAGATGTATACCATGCAGCATTGGTATATTGCTTGGGGATTGATGAAGACACAAGAAAGAATGTTAATTCAATCTATGATTTTAAGACAGGATGTGTAAAAACAGAATGTTTGCATGAAGGCTGGATAACCAGCGGAAGTGCAAAGATTATCCGTATGGCATACAACCTTTACAACAATGGGACACCAAGTGTGTATGACTATGAAGATGCAGAGGAGCAATTGAACGAGTGCAGGCTATATACAGTAGAGGATTTATTCTGCTGTGGATATGCAAAATATTTCTGGCAGGCGGTTAGGCTACGTTATCCAGAATATTGTTAAAAACAGGCAGGAGGAAGGCAATGTTAAAGGTAAGACTTATGGGAACCAAGAATGATATTAAATGGTTCAGTAAAATTCTTCAGAGAAATAGGAAAGTGAATGTGTTGCAGATTTCCGAGCCTTATGCCAATAAAGGAACAAACAGATATTACAGAGTGTATGCAGAAGTAGAGAAAGAATCGAAAAAAGTTCAGTAAATCAGGAGGAAAAGTTATGTGTAGAGTAATCGCAATCGCAAATCAAAAAGGTGGGGTAGGAAAAACCACCACAACAGGAAACTTAGGAATCGGGCTTGCAAGGAAAGGAAAAAAGGTGTTGTTGATTGATGCAGATGCACAGGGAAGTCTTACCGCAAGTCTTGGCTATACAGAGCCGGACAGTATGGAAGTCACACTTGCAACCATTATGGGAAACTTAATCAATGACGAAGAAATAGAGCCAGCACATGGCATTCTGCACCATGACGAAGGAATAGATCTTATGCCGGGAAACATTGAGCTTTCCGGTTTGGAGGTTTCCCTAGTAAATGTTATGATGCGGGAACGTATCATGCAGGGATACATAAGTAGAATGAAGGAATATTACGATTATATCCTAATTGATTGTATGCCTTCCCTTGGAATGATAACCATAAATGCCTTTGCCTGTGCAGACAGCATACTGATACCCGTACAGGCGGCATACCTGCCCGTCAAAGGTTTGCAACAATTGATTAAGACAATCGGTAAGGTAAAACGACAAATCAATCCTTCGTTAGAAATAGAGGGCATTCTGCTGACAATGGTGGACAGCAGGACAAACTATGCAAGGGACATAATTACCATGCTGAAGGAAGCATACGGAAGCAGGGTAATGATATTTGAAAGCAGTATACCAGTCTCTGTAAGGGCTGCGGAAATATCGGCAGAAGGTATCAGTATTTATAAGCATGATCCGAAAGGAAAAGTGTCATCTGCCTATCTTTCATTGACAGAGGAGGTGCTTGCAAATGAATAACTCCACAAAGAAAAAAAGTGCAGCAAAAATCAAGCTGGACAGCTTCGATGATTTATTTGGCAACAGCACCACACAGGAAAATTTGGCAGAGCAGATAATAAACGTTCCACTTGCTGACCTGTATACCTTTAAAGACCACCCATTCAGGGTAGCAGATGATGAAAAGATGGAAGAAACAACAGAAAGTATCCGTCAGTATGGGGTACTGGTTCCGGGAATAGCAAGACCAAGGGCAGGAGGCGGCTATGAAATCATAGCCGGACACCGCCGGAAAAGGGGTTCAGAGCTTGCAGGCAAAGCAGAAATGCCCATTATTGTCCGCAATTATGCCGATGATGAAGCCACAATCATCATGGTGGATTCCAATATCCAGCGGGAGGACATTTTACCAAGTGAAAAAGCAAAAGCCTACAAGATGAAATACGAAGCCATGAAACATCAGGGAAAAAAATCAGGAAAGAATACCCTTGAGGAAGTCGGGGAAGCAGCCGGGGAAAATGCAAAAAAAGTACAGAGGTATATCTGGCTGTCGAGGCTTTCAGAAGAACTCCTTGCAATGGTAGACCATAAAAGAATAGGTTTCTCACAGGGGGTAGACATATCTTTTCTGCCGGAAGAAGCACAGCAGTGGGTACAGGTTATTCTGGAGGAACAGGGCTGTACAATCAGTACTGCACAATCAGCAAAAATAAAGGAATATGGAAAAAGTGGGGAGCTTACTCTTGCAATGGTGCGATTAATCCTGACAGAAGAAAAAACCAAAGAACGCAGGGTAACACTAAAGGCAGACAAAATCAGCAGATATTTTGAAGAAGAATACAGCAGTGAGGAAATAGAGGACATCATCATTCAGCTATTAGATGAATGGAGTGCCAAAAATGGCACGAAAAAACAGTAGAAGGAGGTACAGCAAATGGATGGCGGGTTGAAATTAGATTATTATTATGGGATAGAAGCAGAGCAGTTCTCTTTTTACAGAGTGCCGAGGCTGCTGATAAAAGACGTGCGTTTCAAAGGGTTATCCAGTGATGCAAAACTTCTTTATGGTTTAATGCTTGACAGAATGGCACTATCCATGAAAAACGGGTGGCTGGATGAAGAAAACAGGGCATATATCCACTATACAATGGACAGTATCATGGAAGATTTAGGCTGTGCCAGAGAAAAATGTGCAAAAGTTCTGGCAGAACTGGACAGCAAAAAAGGGATAGGATTGATAGAGAAAAAAAGACAGGGATTAGGAAAACCGGACATTATCTATGTGAAAAATTTCACCACACTTGAAGAGGAAAGTAAGCCATCCCATGTAGAAAAAAATCCTGTTGATAGTGATAATTCTCCAGAAGTTCGAAAATCGAATTTCAAGAGATACGAAAATCAAATTTCTGGAAATACGGAAACCGAACTTCAAGAAGGCGGAAACCCAAATTTCAAGAAGTATGAAAATCAAACTTCCAGAAGTTCGGAAATCGAACTTGCAGAAGTTCGGGAAACAGACTCTAATTATAACAATATAAACTATACTGATTCCAACTATACCAATCCTATCTATCCATCTTCAGAAAAACAGAAAAAAGAAGAGAATCATAAAGCAGGGGAGATGGATAGGATAGAGGATGATACAGAAACATACATACAAATCATTCGGAAAAACATTGAATATGACCACTATATGAAGTATAATGAATGGAAGGACAAGGCATTGTACGATGAACTGTATGGGCTTATCTGTGAGATTGTATGTGTGAAAAGAAAGACTGTAAAGGTAAACGGGGAAGATTACCCTTATGAGCTTGTGAAATCAAAGTTTTTAAAATTAAACAGCTCACATCTTCAGTATGTCATAGAATCCATGCAGACCACCACAACAAAGATTGTCAATATCAGGGCATACATGGTGACAGCACTGTACAATGCACCCAATACCATGAACCACTATTACCAGCAGGAGGTTCAGCATGACATGTATGGAGGTGGATGGAGTGAAAAGGGTGTTATTTAAAATAGTTTTTCCCGCAATACTGATTGCACTGTGGCTGACTGTATGTTATCCGGTGTGTAAGAAAGCAGAAGGCTTTGACTGGTTTTTATTCTGGATATTAGCAGGGTGTCCCTTTGGTATCAGGAGGATGTATCTGTGGCTTGTGCCAAGGAATTTTGACATTGGAGGAAGCATAGGAGTACTTGCATTAAACTGTATCATAGGCGGACTGATAGGAGGAGTTGTGCTGATTGTTAAAATTATCAGTATTCCGGTGGAAATTGTAAAAATAGCAACAGGGAATTAACATCTGAACGAAATGGAAAAGGTAAAGTTATAGTTAGAAATTGGTAAGGTAAAAGAAAGGGTTATTATGGATAAGAAATATCAAGTATTTATTAGTTCTACATATACTGATTTGGTGGAAGAACGAAAAAAGGTTTTGGAATTATTGTTAATGGCTGATTGTATTCCCGCAGGAATGGAAGCTTTTGTGGCGACAGATGATGAGCAATTTAATGTCATAAAGAAAGTAATTGATTTATGTGACTATTATGTTTTAATAATAGGAAATAGATATGGCTCAATAAATGAGGCGACAGGTTTAAGTTATACAGAGATGGAATATGAATATGCATTGTCAAAAGAAATTCCTGTTTTAGTATTTGCATTAGAAAATTCGGCAATAGAAGATAGTAGCAATACAGAAGATGTAATTAAGCAGGGAAAGCTTGCGGAATTTAAAAAGAAAGCTTTAAATAACAGATTAGCAAGTGTTTGGAAAGATATTGGAGATTTATCGGGCAAAGTAGCTATTTCTATTATGAGAGCAAAGCAGGAAATAAGTAGACCAGGCTGGGTAAGAGATAATGGATATAATCAAACAGATTTGTTGAAACAAATATTAGATTTACAGAATCAAAACGAAGAGTTGAAAAACAGACTGGAGGAATGTGAACAGGATACAGGAGTTGATGAAAGCCTGCCATTCTATGGTTATAAAATAAAATTACACTATACAGAAAGGTGTGTGATACTTACTGCAAATACTATTATTCATGAAGTAGATATTGAAACAACATTGGATGAATTATTTAAATTTATATCTTTAAGATTAACGGGAGTACATAATACAAAAGATTTTATAGATGCGGTTAGTAGCTTTAAAAGTGGGTATTATGTTGAAAGTCAACAGGCATTAGTGGTAAAAAATCAATATATCCAACTTGGTTTATTAAAGCAATCGGTTGATAAGAAAAATAATGAAATGCTTGAGCTTACAGATAAAGGAATTAGAGTGATGAATGAATTAAATGCATTAAAATAATAATTATAAATATTATACACAGCGTCAGGGCAGTTATAGACCATAAAGGTTTATAGCTGCCCTTTTTGTGTTTATGCAACTTCTGGACAAAACGTCCAAAAGTGGAAAGGAGCATTATGAAATATTTATTACACAGGCTGTATGTTCCACCATAGCAGGGCATACATCTAACAAAAAGCAAGGAGGTAGAAATGCAGGAAGAAACAACACAAAAAACCATTGCCTTTGCAGTAAAAACCTCAAAACTGACAGCAGGTGTCTTAAAAAAGCTGCTTAAGATGTATCTGGACAGCCAGAAGCAGAAGCACAGCCAGCCAAGACAGGGAAAACAGACCGTAAAAGAGCTGGTAGGGCAGAACGCAGGTGTTTCCAATATAGAAATCACCGAGGGCAATATTAAATCCTTTGAGAGAACAGCCAAGAAATATAAGGTAGATTTCGCCATAAAAAAGGATAAGACAACAACACCGCCCAAATATCTGGTGTTTTTTAAAGGCAGGGATGCCGATGTGCTGACACAGGCATTTAAGGAGTTTGTTAAGGCAAATGAGAAGAAACAGGGCAGAAACCGGGTATCCGTAAAAGAGAAGCTGGCACAGTTTAAAAAGATACTTTCCAAAGATAAAAACAGGGAGAGGGCAAGGGAACATCAGAAAGACAGGGGGCAGTCATTATGAGCAAAATCATAGAAGGGATTGCGGGAGACCTGAAAGCGGTTCCTGAAAATTTAAAAGAAAAAGCAGGGAAAGCAGACACAAAGAAACTGCTGATTATGAACCTTCCCTATATCTTTGTGGGATATTTCTGCGATAAAGTGGCATGGCTCTGGAGAACAGCACCGGGTGACAATACTTCCGACAGGATGCTTGCAGCCATGAACGGGCTGAATGATTTATTTCAGAATCCACTGCCCAGCTTTTTTCCAAAAGACTTGCTGATAGGGGCAGGGTGTGGTGTGGCACTCCGGCTTATGGTATATTTCAAAGCCAAGAATGCCAAGAAATTCCGGCAGGGCAGGGAATACGGTTCTGCAAGGTGGGGAAATGAAAAAGATATGGAACCATATACGGACAAAGTCTTTGAGAACAATGTCATACTTACAGAAACAGAAAGGCTTATGATGTCCGGCAGACCAAAAAATCCCAAATATGCAAGAAATAAAAATATCCTGGTAATCGGAGGATCGGGTTCGGGTAAGACCAGATTTTTTGTAAAACCAAACCTCATGCAGATGCACAGCTCATACGTTGTGACAGACCCAAAAGGAACGGTTTTAGTAGAGTGTGGAAAAATGCTTGTAAAGAACCAATACAAGGTAAAAGTATTAAATACCATTAACTTCAAAAAATCCATGCACTACAATCCGTTTGCCTATATCAGGAGTGAAAAGGATATTTTGAAACTCGTAAACACGATTATCGTAAACACAAAAGGCGAAGGACAGCAAGCCACAGAGGATTTCTGGGTGAAAGCCGAAAAGCTCTATTACACTGCTCTTATCGGGTATATCTGGTATGAGTGTGTGGAGGAAGAACAGAACTTTACCACCCTGCTGGACATGATAAATGCCAGTGAAGCAAGGGAGGATGATGAGGAGTTTAAAAATCCGGTGGATTTAATGTTTGAGGAGCTTGAGGAGAGAGAACCGGAACACTTTGCAGTCAAGCAGTACAAGAAATACAAGCTGGCTGCGGGCAAAACTGCGAAGTCAATACTAATTAGCTGCGGTGCAAGATTAGCACCCTTTGATATTAAGGAACTGCGTGATTTGACCGCTTATGATGAATTGGAACTGGATATGTTAGGGGATGAAAAAACAGCATTGTTTGTTATCATTTCTGACACAGACGATACTTTCAATTTCATTGTGTCAATCATGTATACCCAACTTTTTAACCTGCTCTGTGACAGGGCAGATGATGTATATAATGGCAGACTGCCCGTACATGTACGCTGCTTACTTGATGAGTTTGCAAATATTGGGCAGATCCCAAAGTTTGAGAAGCTGATTGCAACAATCCGGAGCAGGGAAATATCAGCTTCTATTATTTTGCAGTCAAAGTCCCAGCTTAAGGCGATTTATAAGGACAACGCCGACACCATTGAAGGGAATTGTGATACCACCCTGTTCCTTGGAGGAAAGGAAAAGACCACGCTGAAAGAGCTGGAGGAAGTATTGGGTAAAGAAACCATTGACCTTTATAACACCTCGGATACAAGAGGTACGAGCCAGTCCTATGGTTTAAATTATCAAAAGACTGGAAAAGCGTTGATGAGTCAGGACGAGATTGCAGTCATGGATGGCGGGAAATGTATTATGCAGCTTAGAGGTGTGAGACCTTTTTTCTCAAATAAATATGATATTACAAAGCACAAACAGTACAGATACCTGTCAGACTATGACGAAAAGAATGCCTTTGACATTGAAAAATATGTCAAAAACCTTTCAAGGCTGAAAGTTAAGCCAGATATGAAGGTGGATGAAGTTTTTGATGCAGGGGAAATTGAAGCATAACTTCTGGACAAAAAGTCCAAAAGTGTAAAAACAAAAATTGAATATGAAACCCGTAAACCAGACAAAAAACTTCTGGACAAAAAGTCCAAAAGTGTAAAAACAAAAATTGAATATGGAACCCATAAACCAAACATACAACCTTTGGACAAAATGTCCAGAAGCAAAGAAACAGGAGTTTTGCATGTGCTTTAGGAGAAATAAAAAGGCAACCGATACCGCCAACCGCCAAACTGAAAGTATCGGATGCCCCACAGGGTTCTTCCTAAAGAAATGCCCTGTCCTTATTTTATCACAGGATGGGGCATATTACATAGCAAACTCTTTCTAATTACAACAACACACATTATTTTATAGAAAGAAAGAGGTAAATAGAAATGGCATTTTTTACAACAGCAGTAACAGGATTAAAAACAGTAGTAACAGCAATCGGAGCAGGTGTAGGCGTATGGGGAGTCATTAACCTTTTGGAAGGTTATGGTAATGATAATCCGGGTGCAAAATCACAGGGCATCAAACAGCTCATGGCTGGAGGCGGCATTATTATTATGGCACAGACGGTGATCTCACAGCTTTCTACACTGTTCTCCACAAAATAAATGGGCGGAATTTTAGACAAGATTACTGATTTCATAAAGGAAATGCTGCAAGGGTGGGTGCTGTCCAATCTGGAAAACATGTTTACCGATGTCAATGAAAAGGTAGGCACGATTGCCGGGGAGGTCAGCAAGACACCCAGCACATGGAATTCCGGAATTTTTAGTATGGTCAGGACTTTATCAGAAAACGTGATAATCCCCATAGCAGGAATGATAATCAGCTTTGTGCTGATCTATGAGCTGATCACCATGGTAATCGACAAAAACAACATGCATGACTTTGATACAAGCCTGTTTTTCCGTTTTATATTCAAGGCTTGTATCGCTGTCAGCTTACTTAGCCAGACCTTTGATATAGTCATGGCAGTATTTGATGTGGGAAGCCATGTGGTGACACAGGCAGCATCGACTATATCCGGCTCTACAAGTCTGGATGTGCAGTCTGCGTTGGTTACCATGTTTAATCATCAGCTAAAGGACATGGGAATCGGGGAACTGATAGGGCTTGGAATGGAAACCATGATTATCAGCCTTTGTATGAATATCATGTCTGTCCTCATCACCGTCATATTATATGGACGCATGATAGAAATATATCTTTATGTATCAGTAGCACCAATCCCGGCAGCAACCGTTACCAACAGGGAATGGGGAAGTGTCGGAACCAATTATTTAAAGGGACTTATTGCATTGGCATTTCAGGGATTCTTCATTATGGTATGTGTGGCAATCTACGCAGTGCTTGTTACAAGTGTCACAGTAGCATCCAATTTACATACCGCACTGTGGTCAGTGGCAGCCTATACCGTAATTCTCTGTTTCAGCCTATTTAAGACAGGTTCCTTATCAAAATCAATCTTCAATGCCCATTAAAACGGGCATGTATGGGAAAGGAGCAGACAATGGCAATATCAGTACCAGTGCCGAAAGATTTAAGCGGCATTAAAACAAAAGTAGCCTTAAACCTGACAAAAAGACAGATTATCTGTTTTAGCGGAGCTGCCATTACAGGTGTCCCACTGTATTTTCTTACCAAAGACATGATAGGGACACAGGGGGCAGCCTTTCTTATGGTAGGGGTAATGGCACCGTTTTTCTTTTTGGCAATGTATACAAGGGATGGTTTCCCGGCAGAAAAGATTCTGTATTTTATGATAAAGCAGAAATTTCTCACACCGGGAATCAGACCATATCAGTCAGAAAATCTTTACAGACAGTTAGAAGAACAGGAAAAAATCAGAAGGGAGGTACATTACCTTGAAGCAAAAGCAAAAGGCAGAAAATAAGTCAGGCAGAAAAGCTGTGCAACAGGGGGCGGAAAATAAATCAGGCAGAAAGGCTGTGAAACAGAAAGCAGGGCTGACATTTTCAGAAAAAAGGCGGCTGGCAGAGCTTAAAGGTATGCTTGCCGGAAAAGGGAAAAAACAGGCAAAACCCACTACTGCACAGAAAACCATAACCTTTGAAAAAATGTATCAGGATGGAATCTGTCAGGTAACCCATACCTATTTTACAAAAATGGTGGAGTTTTACGACATAAACTATGATTTACTGGAGATAGAGGATCAGGGGGATATATTAGAGGAATACAGCAAATTTATCAATTACTTTGATCCCTCTATCAAATTTCAGCTATTCCTGTTTAACCGGCAGGTCAGTGAACAGGTGCTTGCAGACCAGTTTGACATTCCCCTTCAGAATGACGAGTTTGACGATATCCGGGAAGAATATACACAGATGTTAAAGCATCAGTCCGCAAAGGGCAACAATGGCATTATCAAGTCAAAATATCTTATTTTCGGAGTGGAAAGCACCGGATTTAAAGAAGCAAGGAGCAAACTGAATAACATTGAAAAAGATGTCATCCGGAACTTAAATAATATCGGCACCAATGCCAGAGGACTGGACGGAAAGGAAAGGCTTCGTGTTCTCCATGAATACTTTAATCAGGGAACAATGGAGCCTTTCCGTTTTTCCTTCAAAGAATTGTCGGAATCGGGAAAATCGGTAAAAGATTATATTGCACCGCCGGGGTTTGATTTCCGTTATCCAAACAGGTTCCAGTCGGGAAATATGTATGGCAGTGTGTTTTATCTGGACATCATTGCACCAAGGTTTAATGATGAGCTGTTAAAAAAACTTCTGGATATAGATGACAACCTTACCGTTACCATGCACATGCAGACCATGGATCCGGTAAAGGCAATCAAGATGCTAAAGGGGGCTTTGACAAACATTCAGAAAATGAAAATAGAGGAACAGAAAAAAGCAGTCCGCAGCGGCTATGACATGGATATTTTACCAACAGACATTATTACATACGAAAAAGATACTTTAGAGCTTCTGGAGGATTTAAACACCAGCAACCAGAAGATTATCAAAATGACTTTCCTGATTACCTGTTACGGCAGGACAAAAAGAAAGCTGGAAAACATTACACAGAGGGTATCGGGCATTATCCAGCAGGCGAACTGCAACTTACGCTGCCTTCAGTATTTACAGGAACAGGGGCTTATGGCTTCTGCACCGATTGGGTGCAACCATACGGGGATAGAGCGTGACCTTACAACAAAGAGTACCGCTGTTTTAGTCCCATTCTGCACACAGGAATTATTTATGCCCGCTCCTGCCATTTATTACGGGTTAAATGCCCTAAGTAACAACATGATTATGGCAGACCGCAAAAGGCTGCGGACACCAAACGGAGTGATACTTGGAACACCGGGAAGTGGAAAATCCTTCAGTGCCAAACGTGAGATATTATCCTGCTTCTTAATGACGAGGGATGACATTATTGTCTGTGACCCGGAGGGAGAGTATTTTCCTCTGGTACAGGCATTAAAGGGGCAGGTGGTAAGGCTTGCAACCAGTTCCAAGGATTATCTGAACCCTATGGATATACAGCTCAGCCATAAAGGAGATAAGGAAGCATTGAAACTAAAGAGTGATTTTATCATTACCCTGTGTGATTTGATTGCAGGAGGAAAGGAAGGTCTGGAGAATGATGAAAAAGGCATTATAGATACCTGTATTAAACATATTTATGATAGATACTTTGAAGAGCCAGAACCGGAGAATATGCCAATCCTTGAGGATTTATATAATGCGTTATTAAAATATGAGCCGAAAGATGTAGCACCGGAAATGCAGGAAGAAGCAAAGAAAAAAGCAGTGCGGATTGCAAACAGTCTTGTACTGTATGTCCATGGTTCACAGAATTACTTTAACCACAGGACAAACATAGATTCCCAAAATCGTATCATGTGTTTTGACATCAGGGACTTGGGAAACCAGTTAAAAGAGCTTGGAATGTTAATTGTACAGGATGCAGTGTGGAACAGGGTATCACAGAACAGGGAAAGGAAAATCGCCACACGTTATTATTGTGATGAGTTCCATCTTTTGCTGAAGGAGAAACAGACCGCCATCTATTCAGTGGAAATCTGGAAACGTTTCAGAAAGTGGGGCGGTATTCCAACAGGACTTACCCAAAACGTGGGAGATTTTTTAAAGTCGGAGGAGATAGAGGGAATTCTTGGAAACAGTGACTTTGTATACCTGTTAAACCAGAATGCCAAAGACCAGAATATTTTAGCAGATAAGCTGGGACTGTCAGAAAAACAGCTTATGCACGTCACAAACTCTGAGCCGGGCAGTGGACTTATTTTATTTGACAACGTGGTAATCCCATTTGTAGATAAATACCCAACAGATACAAAGACTTATGCAATTATGAATACCAAGCCGGAAGAAGCAGTAAAGAAAGATGAGGCGGATTGATGGCAGAAAAAAAGAAAAAACAGGCAACCGCTTTTATGAAACAGACAAATGCAGACTTCCATAAAAGGGAAGATACAGAGTTTCCAAGGGGTGGCAAAGCCGATTTTCAACCGAGAGATGATAATAGCAGCCGAAAAGAAGAACAGACCTTTAAAGTAGAAAAATCACATAATAAGTCAGATTTCATAGAGAATGAAAACAGTGGTAATGCTGGAAACAGGGAAAATAATACAACATCGGCAGCAAAGAAAATCTCCAAGTCTTATGCAAAAAAAATGTACCAGGAAACTTTTGGACAAAATGTCCAGAAGTCCGGGGCAGAAATAAAGCATGAGAAAAAGAAAGAGGTAATAGAAGAAAATAAATCTGATTTTGCAAAAGACAACACTGCTTTTACACAGCAGGATTTATCGGTAAAACAATCTGTTACCAATAATGACAGACAAAAGTATTCGGAAACTTTTAGACAAAATGTCCAGAAGTTCCAGACAAATGTAAAGCAGGAGGGAGAGAAAAAGGCAAAGCAAGAGCCAGCAAAAGAAGCAAAATCTGACTTTGTGAAAGATAATAGTACTTTTACACAACAGGATTTTTCAGAACAACAGGAGAAAACCAACCCAAAAACAGATTTCATAGAAGGTTATCGCCACAAAGATACTTATATTCCCGCTCCCAAAAAAGGCAGGTACAAGAAAAAGAAAGTAAGAAAAGAGTATCGGAACTGGAAACAGCGTAGGAGGGATAAGGAGCAGGAGAAATTTTCAACAGATAAAACATTTACAGAAGATACAAAAGCTGATTTTACAGACAATACCAATAAGGGATTTTCCGATAGTGCCGACAGTGCATTTACTGAAAGTAAAAAGTTACAAAAGAAAAGGAAACAGGCAGAGAAAGCAGGAAAAAAAGTAGAGAAGGCAAGGGAGAAACTCCCAAAGAAAAAAGAGTATACCTTACAAAGAGTCTTTGATGAAGAAACAGGCAAAGGCAGATATGTGGTAGTTCCCATAGAAAAAGAAAAAACCTTTAAACGGGAAGGATTACCCAAGTCTGCCATACGGAGATTGCAGAATGAGGGCAAAAACTATGTGCATGGAAAGGTTGCAGAAACAGAAAAAGAAAATGCAGCGGTAGAGGGCAGCCATAAGATAGAGCAGAAAGCCGAGGAGCTGTTTGGATTTGTAAAAAGGCAGTACAGGGGAAAAGGGCAGAAACAGCGGGCAAAAGTGGCAAAGCTGGAAAAAAAGCAGTTTCAGAAAGAAGTCAATTTCCGGTATCAGAAGTTTTTAGAAGAAAACCCTCAAATGCAAAAAAAGGCTTTGCAGAAGAGGTTACAAAAACAGCGGATTAAGCGGGAGTACATGAAAGCAAAGAAAAATGGTGCTGCTATGAAAAACGCACAGGAAGCAGTTTCAAAGACAGCCAATACAGCAACCGCCATAGCTAAGAAGTTACAGGAAATGGCAGGCAGAAATGCAGGGGTATTGATAACGGCAGGTGTTATTGCAGTCCTTCTGACTATGATTATGACCTCCATGTCCTCCTGCGGGGCAATGTTTGCAGATACACAGTCCAAGGTTTTAGCAGCAAGTTATTTAAGTGAGCCAAAAGAGATAGATGCCGCAGATTTGCAGTTTACCCGTCTGGAGCTTGACTTGCAGAATAGGATTGACCGTATTGAAACTGATTATCCGGGGTATGATGAGTATTCATACGACCTTGGGGAAATCGGACACAATCCTTTTACGCTGATTAACTATTTATCAGCCATTCATACAGAGTTTACCGCAAGTGAAGTAGAGGGCGAAGTACAGGCACTTTTTGAGGAAATGTATACCCTGACTGTCACACCAACAACAGAAACAAGAACAAGACAGGTGCAGGCAAAAGATGCAGAGGGCAATCCGCTGTATGATGAAGCTGGCAATCCGGTGATGGAAGAAGAGGAATACGAAGTCCATATTTTAAAGGTGGTACTTACCGTCAACCCTCTGGAAACCATTGTTGCCGGAAAAATGGATGCAGGGCAGAAAGAAATCTATGACACGTATGGAGAGACAGGAGGACTGTTACAGCAGTTTTCTTCTCCCCTTAAGCTGTATTGGTACAATTATATCAGCAGCTATTATGGGTATCGGAAAAACCCCAACACCGGAAAGGAGGAAATACACAGGGGGCTGGATATTGCAGTACCCACAGGAACGAAGGTATATGCAGCCCATGACGGAACGGTAACAACAGCGGCTTATGACGGTTACTATGGGAATTATGTGGTAATTGAAAAGGATGGTTATACCACCAAGTATGCCCACATGGAAAGCCTTAATGTCCACAAGGGACAGAAAGTCACCAAAGGGGCAGTTATTGGCACAACCGGAAACACCGGAAGCAGTACCGGAAGCCATTTACATATCGAATGTCTGTATAACGGGGAGTATTACAACCCGTTATTTTACTTTGATGTAGGGGAAGGCACACTTTACGGAGAAACACCAGGCGGTGGCGGAGGAGTGCCGGGAAATGCAAAACCGCCAGAGTCTTATGACGATGCAACGGTACAGGTTTTGATGGAAGAGGCAGCAAAATATTTAGGCTACCCTTATGTATGGGGAGGCTCCAATCCGTCAACAAGTTTTGACTGTTCCGGTTTTGTGTGCTGGGTATTTACCAACAGCGGAGTACATAACCTGCCACGAACCACAGCACAGGGCATTTATGACCAGTGTACCCCGGTGTCACAAAGTGAAGCAAAGGCAGGGGATATTATCTTTTTTACAGGTACTTATAATTCCGCAGGAGCAGTGAGCCATGTGGGAATTTATTGTGGAAACGGTGTGATGATACACTGTGGAAATCCCATAAGCTATGCTTCCATACATACCCCATACTGGCAGAGCCATTTTTATGCCTTTGGCAGACTGAATTAGAAGGAGTGAGGAAATTTTATCTATGACAAAAGAGCGAATTGAAAAAGAATTAACCAAAGTCCGACAGCAGCTTGCACAGCTGCAGGCAAAAGAGAAGGACTTGGCAGAGCAGAAACAGATGGCAGAGGATGCCGAAACCATGAAACTTATCAGAAAATATAAAATCTCGTCCGAGAAACTGCAATTGCTTAATAAATTCAGTGAGGACGAGATTTCGCATTTATTAGCAGAAAAAGAAACAAAAATAGAAAAGGAGATAACGGGAAATGAAGAAAAAACTATCTATTAGAGCAGTCATATCTTTGCTGCTTTCCATAATTTTATTCTGTATGCCTGTGGGGGCATTTCTGGCAAACAGTGAAAATGCAGTAGATATACAGGCACAGGAAGAACAGGAAAAAAGCAGCGACAAGAAAGAGGGAAGTACCAAAGAAAAAGGAGAAAGCACCACAGAAACATCTGCTACTAAGAATAACAGTGGAACAGGCAATGATATTTCTGGCAGTGATGTTTTAGAACCAGAATGTATTTGTAAGGAGTTATGTACCAAATATTCCACAGATACGGAATGTGAAGTTTGCAGGGAAGATTATACCCATTGTAAGTATGTAAACCCAAGTGTAAAAATCACAATCACCACACCGGAAGGGTGGTACAAGGATACTGCAAAAGTATCTGTTTCTGTAGAAGATGTGGCAGTGTCAGGGAATTTTACCATACAGAGCATACAGGCAAAAATTGGGCAGAATGGGAGCTGGACAGACATTACGGAAGATATGTATGTGGAGATTTCAGAGAACAGCACCATTTATGTCCTTGTAACAGACCAGAAGGGTAAGACATACGAAAGAAACCGTTTTATTCAATGCTTTGACTTTGACAAGCCCACATTAAATGCAGCGGTAAGTGACGGACTGTTAAGCATACAGGCTCAGGATACAGATTCGGGTATCAAGGCGGTTTATGTCAATGGATATGAATTTGAGAAAATAACCAACGGGGTGCTGAATATCCGGCTACAACAGTTTGATGCAGGGTATCAGTATTTTACCATTCAGGCAATGGACAATGCAGGAAACATGTCAGAAGTCTATAAAACAGCCAATCCCTATTATACAGACCCGGAAACGGGGGACAGTAATGAGAGCGATCCAGCAGAACAGCTTCCGGTGGATGCAGAAGCAACCAAGCCTTCCAATGCTACTGCACAGGTAACAGAACATACCAAAACAGACAGTGAAGGCAATCAGATTATAAATGATGGTTCGGATAAGGAAACAAAGGACAGTGCCACAAAGACAGATAAAGACAAGGGCAAAGAATTTTATACCATCCAGACAAAAAATGAAAAGGTATTTTATCTGATAATCGACAGGGACGGGGAGGAGGAAGAGGTTTATTTCTTAACAGAAATCAGTGAAAATGACCTGTTAAATACCACAACGGATAACAGTGAAACACTTCCGAAAAACTCGGCAGCACTGGAGTCTGCAATCCCTGTTTCAGAAGGGGCTTTATCCAATAACAACATAGAAAACAGTTCTAATGATAAGGCAGACGGAACAACAGAGGAAGGTGCAGGAGAAGATACCACAGAAGCACCGGAAGAAAAAGCACCAAAAAAAGAAAATCCAATGGGAACCTATATGATGATAGGCATTGCAGCAATAGCAGTGATTGGCGGTTATTATTTTAAAGTTATCCGTAAAAAGAAAGAGGATTTTCTTGAGGAAGATGAGGAAGACGATGAGGAGGAGTATGAAGAAGAGGAAGAAAATGAAGATACAGAGGACGATTTCTTTGAGGATACAGAGGAAAGCGGGGAGCAGGAGTATTGAAAAAACAGAAAAAATATGGAGTGATTTATGCAGATCCGCCATGGCATTATAAAGTTTACTCCAAGAAAGGAATGGGGCGTAGTGCAGAAAGCCACTATCCCACCATGAAACTTGAGGATATTAAGGCACTTCCCGTAGCTGATTTGGCAGACAGGGACTGTGCCTTATTTCTCTGGGTAACCCTGCCCTGCCTGTTAGAAGGGATAGAAGTCTTAAAGGCATGGGGATTTGAATATAAGACTACTGCCTTTGTGTGGGTAAAGCAGAACCGGAAAGCAGACTCCCTGTTCTGGGGAATGGGTTTCTGGACAAGAAGCAATGCGGAAATCTGCCTGTTGGGAACAAAGGGCAGACCAAAACGCAAGAATGCCGGAATACATCAGGTTGTAATCTCCCATGTGGAGGAACACAGCAGAAAGCCGCAGGAGGTACATGACCGTATTATCAGACTGATGGGAGATGTGCCAAGGATTGAACTGTTTGCAAGGAGAAAAACAGAAGGCTTTGATGTATGGGGCAATGAAGTGGAATCAGACATTATATTAAAACAAGAAAACAGCAAAGCGGATTAAAAATATCCGCCAGATTAGGAGGAAAAGAAAATGCAGTTAGTAATCGCAGAAAAGCCAAGTGTGGCAAAAAGTATTGCAGAAGTATTAGGAGCAACAGACAGACAGGACGGATATTTTGAGGGAGAAGGTTATCTGGTAAGCTGGTGTGTTGGGCATTTAATTGAACTTGCACAGCCGGAAAGCTATGGAGAGCAGTGGAAGAAATGGACGTATGAGAGTTTACCCATAAAGCCGGAACAGTGGCAGTATGAGTTAAAAGAAGATACAAAAGATCAGTATAAAGTGCTTTATGAGTTATTACATGACAGCAGGGTATCCACCGTTGTATGTGCAACGGATGCAGGGCGTGAGGGAGAGCTTATCTTCCGCCTGGTATATGAGATGGCACAGTGCAGTAAGCCTATGGAGCGTTTATGGATTTCTTCCATGGAGGAAAGTGCCATAAGACAAGGATTTGAGAACTTAAAGCCGGGAAGTGATTACAATTCCTTATATCATTCGGCACTATGCAGACAGGAAGCAGACTGGCTGGTAGGCATTAACGGTACAAGATTATTTACAGTGCTGTATGGAGGTAAGGTTTTGAAAGTAGGCAGAGTACAGACACCTACCCTTGCCATGCTTGTGGAACGGGAAACAAAAATACAGAATTTCAAAAAAGAACCATATTACATGGCACATATCCTGATGGATGGGATAGATGCAGCAACAGAAAGAATCAACAGTAAAACCGAAGCAGAGGGCATTACAAAGGCTTGCAGGAACGGACAGGCACTTGTTACATCAGTGATAAAGGAAGAAAAGGCAGTTGCACCGCCAAAACTCTATGACCTTACCACACTTCAGAGAGATGCCAACCGCATTTTTGGATTTACCGCAAAACAGACCTTGGAGTATACACAAAGCCTGTATGAAAAAAAGCTGGTTACATATCCAAGAACAGACAGTCAGTTTCTTTCCGATGATATGGCATTGACAGCAGAGCAGGTAATCAAAACCATTTTTGAAACCATTCCATTTGTGCCACAGGTGGTGTTTCATCCGGATATAAAAAGAGTATTAAACAGTAAAAAGGTAACAGACCACCATGCGATTATTCCTACAGTGGAGATTGGAAAAACAGACCTTGCAGCCATTCCGGAAACAGAGCAAAAAATCTTATTCCTTGTGGCAGACAGGCTTCTTTGTGCCACAGGGGAAAAGCATATATATGAAACGGTAAAAGCAGAGTTTTCCTGTGGAGGTTCTGCTTTTTCTGCTTCCGGTAAATCAGTTCAAAAGAATGGGTGGAAGGATTTTGAAGAAGCCTTTCGTAAATCATATCAGACAAAAGAAGAAAGAAATACTCCTTCAGTGCAGGAAGAAAAGAAGCTGCCGGAGCTTACAGAAGGAATGGTTTTTGAAGGAGTGAAGACAAAAGCCAGTGAGCATTACACCCAACCGCCAAAGCATTTTACGGAAGATTCTCTGTTGTCAGCCATGGAGAGAGCCGGCAGTGAAGATATTGGAGCAGAGGCAGAGAGGAAGGGACTTGGCACACCAGCCACCAGAGCAGACATTATTGAGAAGTTAGTCAGGGATGGATTTGTAAAAAGAGAGAAAAAACAGATCATTCCTACAGAGGATGGCATAAAACTGATTACGGTACTGCCAGAGATAGTGAAATCCCCAAAACTTACCGCTGATTGGGAAAATGCCCTTACCCTTGTGGCAAAGGGAGAAATGGGTAGAGAGGAATTTATGTCAGACATTGAAGCCATGGTATCAGAACTTATTCATAACTATCATGAAGTCAGTGACGACCAGAAAAAAATGTTTGTCAGAGAACAGGAAACACTTGGTGTTTGCCCGAACTGTGGCGGGCAGGTGATAAAGGGAAAATATGGGGCATACTGCACAAATAAGTGTGGAATGAACATAAGCAGGATTATGGGAGCTGCCCTTACCGATGAACAGGTGAAAACAATCCTTGAGGGAAAGAAGATTTTATTAAAAGGATTGACAAATAAGGCAGGGAAAAAATATGATGCCTATATTATTCCTAATGGCATAGAGGATTACCAATATACAAAAGATGGGCAGGAGAGGTCAGGAAAGCAGTTTAAATTCAATATGGAATTCCCTAAGAGAAGGAAGAAATAAAAGGCAGCATGAAAAGTTAGGCAGGATATGAAAAACAGAGTGAAAAACAGGAGGACACAGGAATAGAAGAAGCAAAGAAGGTGCAGGACAGTGAAAGCAGGGCAGATAAGTTTATCCGCCTTGGAGAGTATCGTGTAAATAAGGTGATAGAAGCCATTGGGAGGATTGAACATCTTGCCAACCGCAGTAATTATGAGTATACCGAAGAGCAGGTAGAAGTTATGTTTTCCATGATAGAAAAACGACTTGCTGAAGTAAAAGGAAGGTTTGCACCGAAACAGGAAAAAAATAATACATTTTCATTTGGAAAGAAAGCTGAATAGGAGGAAACAAAAATGCAACGTTTAGAAAAAGAAATAAATACAAGCAATAAGAAAAGCATGGTGAAGCGGTATAAGATGTACCAAGAAAAAATATCGGAAGTGTTGGGAAAATCAAAGAATGAAGCCAAGAAAGGGGATAGAAAGTAATGGAATATAAGGATTTTATAGAGCAGGTGGAAGAAAAAATACAGGATTTTCTGCCTGAAAAGTTTGCAGATGCAACAGTTGAGATTGCCCAAGTAATAAAAAACAACGACTGTGTTATGGACGGTCTAAGCATCAAGACAGGGGAGAACCATGCTGTTCCTGTGGTATATCTGAATCCATACTTTGAGCAGATACAGCAGGGAATTGACCTGTATGATGTATTATCACAGATTGCAGAAACCTATCAGGAACGTTCCATTGGTTATGATACGGATTTGTCTAAAATCACAGATTATGACAGCATAAAAGATAAGATTGTATGTAAACTCATTAACGGGGAAACCAATGAGGGATTTTTACAGGACAAGCCATATACCAAAATAGAAGATTTGGCTGCGGTATACCAGATTTTATTAGATAAAAGTGCGGAAGGCACTGCAAGCGTAACCATTACAGACAGTCTGATGAAAACATATGGGGTTACAGCCAACGAACTGCACAGTCAGGCATTGGAAAACATGGAAAAACAGCCATATGTTTTTAAGGGTATAAGTGAATTCGTGAGTGATGTTATTTACGGAAATATTCCAATAGAGCAAAACATGGATAGAAATAAAGCAGGAGAATCCTCGCCACAGACAACAGAGGATATTCACGATACCATATTTGTGCTGACAAATGCTGACATGTTAAACGGAGCAGCGGAAATCCTGAATGATAATACCAGACAGGAAATTGCAGAAAAGATAGGGGATTTTTATGTACTGCCATCCTGCATTCATGAAACAATAATTATACCAAAAGATGCAGGAATGGGGTTAGATGAACTGGAACATATGGTACAGGAAGTCAACTACACACAGGTGGTACCAGAGGAACGACTTTCGGATCATGTGTATGAATATGATGCGAAAGAGCATGAACTGTTCCGCAGTGACAGGGAAGGGGAACGTACCAGGCAGAAAGAGGAAAGAAAAGAAAATGGGCATGAACGTATTTCCGTAAAAGATAAACTTGAAGAAAAGAAGAAGGAAGCTATTGAGAAGAAAGGCGAAAAGGGACATCAGAAAGCAGAAAAGAAAAAGGAAACATCACTATAATTAGAGAGAATAAGGAGGAAGAAAATATGTTAGAAACAGGAGATAAGTTATTAAACGTAATGAAAGCGGAGGAAATCAGCATTGCGGAACTTGCGAGGGTTTCAAGTGTGCCAGAACATACCATTCTTGAGATTCTGGCAGGAAGCAGAGAACCGGAACTTAGCTGCATGTGTAAGCTTGCAGAGGGACTTGGTATCTGTGTCCATGAACTTCGTGCAGATGAGGAAAGTTATGTGGTAACCGTTCAGAAAGATACCCTAGCAAAGCTGATTGTTGTCAGTGAAATGAATGGGGTGGAGCTGGAGGAACTGATACATAAGATTCTGGAGAAAGGGATTGAGGAATATGGGTTTTAGGGGTGATTGATAAGGTAAGTAGAATGGGCTGTAAGGTGCGGGGAGTGCCTTACAGTCGCTATTACCACAATAGGATAATGGAGTTAGGTAAAAGTTTCCAAATATAGTTGAGATAGGGTTTGTTGAATGGTATAATTATTTATATGGTACAAGTTACTAAACCAGTACATTAAGAGTTAAATTTCTTATATAATTGAAAGATAAATTCTCTCAAATAAAAGAAGATATAGTTGTTTTTAATTATAGAAGAGTTTTGAAAAGGAATGAAAGTGATTATGATAAAAATACCATACAATAAAAAAATATTGTTAGTTGATGATGATGAAAGTATTTTACTTATGATAGAAACCATTTTGCGTAAAGAGGGATATACAAATATTTACACAGCTTCATGTGGCGAAGATGCAATTAAATCCGCACGTTCTATTTTTCCAGATTTGATTCTTCTTGATATTATGCTTCCAGATTTTGATGGATATGAGGTGTGCAAAAACATAAGACTACAATCTATGATACCAATTTTATTTCTTTCGGCAAAATCAGATGAGGTAGATAAGCTGCTTTCCTATGCAATGGGAGGTGATGAATATATTACAAAACCCTTTAGTCCTAAAGAATTATTGGCAAAAATAAAGGCAATATTAGTACGACAGCAATATTATGAGAGCAAGATGCAGGAAAAGAGGACGTATTCTTTTGGGAGGTTTGTTTTAGATATGGATAAAATGGTATTGCTTCATGAAGGATACAATATTCCTCTTACAGCAAAAGAATATTCTCTGCTTGAATATTTGATACTTAACAAAAATGTGACAATAAGTAAAGAAAAGATATTGGAAAATATTTGGGGAGTTGATTATGATGGATATGACAATACTGTTATGGTTCATATAAGACATTTAAGGGAGAAAATAGAAGATAATCCTTCTAATCCCATTTATATAAAGACGGTAAAAGGACGAGGGTATGTTTTTGAAGAAAAATGACATAAGAAAGAAGGTTTAACAAAAAATGAAACGTGCAATTATATTAGAATATCTGAGAACTATCGTTTTTGCTGTGTTTACATCTGTTGCCATATCTATAGTCATTTGCTTTTTTTTCTTTTTTAATAATCATACTGTGGATAGCAATATGCCACAAATTTTAATCAGAAGCATAGAAAAGTATATTACAATACATGAAAATGAAATTATACTTGATAAAGAAGGAATTAACAGACTAAGTAAATATCAACTTTGGCTTCAAATTATAGATAAAGATGGAAAGGTAGCTTATGAAGTAGAAGTTCCTGATGAGATTCCGCAATATTACTCAAATTTTCAATTGGTTGATTATGTTTTAAATTCTAACAAATTAGGCGAATATACTCTTTTTGCCTCCCCTCTGTCAGAATATGATAATTATGGAGTATTAATTGGATGTGATAGTAATCTTGTAACAAAGTATACTTATAGGTTCATGGGAAAAGGAAGGGATCTTATTTTGAAATGTATACTTGTTTTTTTACTAACAACAACAATTGTTATTGTTGTTGCATCCTATTATTTTTCAAGGAAAGTGACAACACCAATTAGTAAGGCATTAGAGAATATTGAAGACATTCAGGCAGGGCGTAAAATAAATATTTTGCCTTTTTCAAATGGAAAATTGTTTTCAGATGTATTTGTCAGTATCAAAAAATTAGAATCTGTGTTGAAAAAAAATGAAAGACTGCGTGCAGAATGGATTACTAATATTTCCCACGATATAAAAACACCATTATCAACTATAAAAGGATATGCAGAACTCTTAACTTCTAATGATTATGATTTTGAAAAGGAAGAAATCATATTATATGCAGAGCAAATACTAAAATCAGAAGAAATCATTAAAGAGCTTGTGGATGAACTAAAAATAAGCCAAATGCTTGTTGAGGGGAAATTTAAGTTGAAACTTGAAAAAGTTAAATTAGCAGAAGTAATAAAAGACAGTATAGAGCAGACAAAAATATATTTGAAGAGGGATCCAATTATAAATTTTGCTTATGAAAAAGACTTTGAGATATTGGCAGATAAAAAACATTTGGAACGCTGTTTCGTTAACATTATCTGCAATGCTTATATGCATAATAAAAAAGATATATATGTTGAGATTATTTTGTTAGATGAGCCAAATTTTATTAAAATAGTCATTTCGGATAACGGAAAAGGAATGAAAGAAGAGGATATGAGGCATATTTTTGAAAGGTATTATCGAGGTACTGATTCGGGGAAAATAAGGGGAACTGGATTGGGACTTGCTATAGCAAAAGAAGTTATAACAGCACATGGAGGAGAAATAAAGGTTTCGAGTATCTTAGGAGAAGGTACAAAATTTACAATTTTTATAAATAAATAGAATATAGACTAATGCACAATGCTATAGGATGTTCGTGGATTTTTGGACACTTATGGCTTTGTTTTTTTTAGAATTAAGGTAGAATTAAGTTTGACTTTAAATAGAGATAAAGATAGTGCATTAGAATAAAGATGTAAAAAACAAACAGTTACTCAACAGAAGGAGGTAAATATGTTTAAGAAAAATATTTTGAGAGGTATTACTGCTGCAAGCGTTGCAACAATGTTATTTGCAGCAACAGCATTTGCAGGTACATCAACAACAGGTTATAACACAACAGTTGGAAAGTTTAATGGAAGTGGTTATAGTGATTATCAAACAAAGGCAATTAGTGGTGCGAATGGGTGGATTTACTCTACAAGAGTTGGAGGAAACTACACAGTTGACGTGAGGATGAATAGTTCCGCTGGAAATGGTTCATGGTTAAGAAATCTTAATGATGGCACTTCAGCTTCCCTTCCGGGTAATTCAGCACAGACAGCTGGAAAATCTATTAGATTAAAGTTTTCAAACGATATAACGACACCAGTTAATGTTCAGGTCGAGGGCAGCTGGAAAAGCAACTAATGAATTTTATAAGTTGAGAAGTTTGTTTTTACTTTACTACCAGACATATATCAGACAAATATGTCTGGTAGTAGAACTTTTTGGTTTTTTAGAAGAATTTCATTTTAAATATGAGGAAAGATAGGTGCTATTAATATGAATAAAAAGTATTTACCCCGCGTAATAAAGAGGTTTGTGATTCCAACAACGTTTTTATATGCTTTAGTCATGGCAGGACTTGTTGTATCGTGCTATGTAATTTCTAATAATACGTTAATAAGCAATAAAATAGAAATATGGATAGATGCGTGTCAATATATAGATTTTTTTCTCCCGCTTGCTATTTGTGTTGTATTTGTTCCATTGATTTATATGCAGAATCGGCATGGATTTATTAAGTATGCTTCTATCAGAGCAAGCAGAAAAAGATATATTTTAAGCCAGATTTTTTCAATATCAATATTAGTTTTTATAGGAACCATTATCGCATATTATTTTCCGCTAATTATTTCATTATCTGTTTTGAAACCACAGGATATTGGAACCAGAAATGAATTGCTCACATACGTTTTTGGTAAGTATCAGGTATATCATCCATATTTATTTGGTTTTGCATGGTGTATATGGAAAGGAATTATAGCAGCAATTTTCGCAGTATTTGGGTGTTTGCTGGCATTATATCTTAATAATTTGTTTGTTGCTGTATTATTGCCATTCCTATACTGTATGGCTGAAAATCTTGTAACCTCACTTTTACAGATACCACAATACAGTATAATGACTTCATATGTACTAAACCGTTTATCTCCGTCTTGTATGAATGTTTGGAATTATTTAATAGGAGCAGTAACTTTTACAATATTTGCAGCAGTTGTTATTTTTATATTAAAAAGGAGAAGTCAAGATGAATATTCGAAGACTTAAAAGCAAATTAATAAATTTTTCGTCTGGGAAAGTATGTCTGGCTTTATTGCTGGTTTATACGTTTATGTGTGGCAGTGATCTGAACTATGCAACATCTAAGGATATGAGTGTTTTGGAGTATGTTTTATATACACTAACAGACCATTACTACATGATTTATGCGTGGTTATTTTTTCTCATTTTCTTTTCTGCACATCAGGTCAAGGAAAAAAGTTTGATAGAACGTTTGAGATTTAACACGCTCAGAGAATATTATTTCCTAGAATGTTTAGCAAAAGCAATACAAATAGCTGGTGTTATAGTAATCCATGCTGTTATTCCATTTATTATAGGGGTTACAAAACTTGAATTCAGCAATGCATTTACAACTCTATTGTCAGATCAGATGTTTGACAGTAATCTTGATGTAATAACGGCTTATGCAGAGTGTTTTGAAACACCGATTAGTGCAATTATCTGTGTGCTTATATATTGGACAATTGGAAGTGTGTTTATTAGCGAAATGATTTATTATTGTAGTGAAATATGGCAGAAAAAAGGGATGCTTATATGTATCATGTTAGTGTTGATTAGTACAATGTCAGGATTTATGACAGATATTGATGAACATATTTTTGAGTTCCTTTTTCTTAATAATTATTATATCTTACACCATGTACTATTGAATATTGGAATTATTCCAATGATAGAAAATCTATTTATAATGATTGTTGGAATAATGATGCTTGAAAAAACCGCAATATCAAGAAGTAGTAATAAAATTACAGGAAAAAAAGGAATTTTTAAAGTTCTATTTGCTGTCAGACCGGTGGTATATATTTTATTTTTCAGTGTTTTGGTATTGCTTGGAATAATATCTGGAGAAAAAGATGTATATTCTGTTATTTGGGGCATTGTAAAAGGATTTTCTTATGAAGGATTTCAGTTGACAGAATTTTTATATTACATTGCACCAGTATTGTTTGTACTTTTCTTTGTGAATGCTGCATGGGAAAAGGAGGCGAACTGTCGTAATGAGTTATTTATGTTTAGAATTGGTGATCGAAGAAAATGGAATAAAATTATGGAAATGTCATGCATAAGGTTTTTGATAAAAAGCTGTGTTATCTATTTAGGGATGATAGTGATTGTTTCATTGAGTTGTATTATAGCATTGGATACAAAAAGTAATGAATGGTTACAGGAGATGATAGAATATTATGGGACAACAGGTAATCAAATTTTATATTCCATTTTAATTGCGTTGCTAATTCGGATTTTAGAATTGTTTTTACTGTATGGTATTGATAGAGTTGTTTATGTGTTGACGAATAATTCTATTGTCTCATATATCATTACTTTTGTGTTATATATTCCGGGGATTGTATTAGGAAAAATGTATATATTTATATTAGGAAGAGGTTCTGCATATCAAATCCTTGAATTATTTGCAGTAAAACGTGAATTTGTAATTCCTGTCATAATAGTAATTAACATTGGATTAATATGGATTTTAAATTTTGTTAGTCAAAATAAGAATTTGATAATCAGAAAGGAGACATCATTATGTCAAAGATAATTGAACTTAAACAGGTGAGTAAGAAATTTAATCAAAAGGAAATATATAATAATATTTCTTTAAGCATTAGAGAGGGAGAGTGTGTAGGATTTGTCGGGGAAAATGGAAGTGGAAAATCTGTTCTGTTTCAATTAATTTCCGGATTACTTCCGGCAGATTCTGGAACAGTTAAGGTTGGTAATGAAGTACTTGGAGAAAACAGAGATTTTCCTGAGAATGTTGGAATACTAATCAATGAACCCGGATATATTGAGTATTATTCAGGTTATAAAAATCTTCAGCTTTTGGCAGAGATAAGGAATGTTGTGGGAGATGAAGAAATACAGAAAACTATGGAGCTGGTAGGTCTTGATTATAAAGACAAAACACCTGTAAGGAAATATTCAATGGGCATGAAGCAAAAACTGGGAATTGCACAGGCAATTATGGAAGGGCAGTCCATTATTATATTAGATGAACCATACAATGCTCTGGATTATAAAACTAATCACGAAATTACAAAAATACTTGAACAGTTGAAGAATAATGGAAAAACGCTTCTGCTTACAAGTCATCAACATGGATATTTGAGCAAACTGTGTGATACATTATATTGTATACATGAAAACAAGCTTATTCCGTTCACTGAAGAATTGCAAAAAGAATATTTTGAGATTTGAAGTTGTGAATAGAGAATGGAAATAAGACTTTTGAAATATTATCTTTATATCAAGATAGCATAAAGGCAGTAAATCAAAAAAGGTTTACTGCTTTTCTTATACCAAATTCAGCAAAAAGCAGAAAGGAGTAAATCAAATTGAACAACATTCACCCTCACTGGTGGCAATGGATCTTGAACGAACCATAGCCACCTTTTTTAGTTCTCAAAAAAATATAATAACGGAGGTTTACCATGAAAAAATACGATATGATTTCCGCCCTGTCGGAAGAAACTGCTAAAGAAGTGGTGCGGAATGAAGAAAGCTGGAGAAGGTATTTAAATACTGCTTCAAGGCTTTACAAATACCCATTCAAAGACCAGCTTTTAATCTATGCCCAAAGACCAGATGCAAAAGCCTGTGCTTCCATAGAAGTATGGAACGAAAAGATGCACTGCTGGGTAAACAAGGGTGCAAAGGGCATTGCCCTGATTGATGATGAAAACCACAAAAAGTTGCGGTATGTTTTTGACATTTCTGATGTACATAAGGCAAGAAGGATTGGGCATTTCCCACATCTTTGGGAAATGGGAGAGAAACACAAGGAAGCAGTGCTTAGCCATCTGGAAAAAACATACGGAGAAACTGACAGGGAAGCCGGATTTGCAGGCAGGATTCGGGAGATAGCTGACCGGATAGCAGAGGACTGTTATAAAGAGATTGCAGAAGGTATGGAATATCTCAAAGAAGAGAGCTTTTTAGAGGAGCTTGATGAGTTAAATGTAGAAATAAGAATAAGGGAAACCCTTGCAGACAGTATTGCCTATACCGTTTTAAAGCGGTGCGGCATGGAGGAAAATGAACTTGCAGAAGAAATCAGTTTTCCCTACATCCATGAATTTAACACCGTAGAAACCCTGTCACAGATTGGAACAAACATATCTGACTTAGCCAAACCTATCCTTATGGAGATAGGAAAAGCAATCGGGGCATACGAAAAAGAAGCAGATAGAAATTTAAGTGAAAAAGGACTTGCAAATACATCCCAGACACGCTATAATGCTTTAAAGCGTGAAAGCGAAGAGCAAGAGGAACTATCCATCAGACAGACCGGAAATGCCGGGGAAAGGAGCAAAAATGATGAATTTAGCATACGAGAAGAACGGGGATTATCAGATACCGATGTTACAGATGGACGAGCAGCCAGAGGGAACACTGACGAAATACGGGCTGATGAGGAAGAATTATCTGAAGGAACACAAGAGCGGAGTATATACAGGGCTTCTTCTGAAAGGGAAACTGACGGAACACCTGTTGATGATACAGGAGCAGGCAGAGCAGAGAATGGAACTGTTGACCGAGCAGATGAAGGCAGGCGAGGGAGTGACAGAGCAGCTCAAAGCAGAAAACCAGATGTTATGGGTGCAGAAGATGAACAACATCAGACATTCAGCGGAGGAAATCGTACTGACGGAACTGATATACAGCTAAATAACGAAGAAACTAAACCGGACAGTGAAGAATTGTCCGGTATTTCTTTATCAGGGCTGGAGCAGGGCATTTTACAGTTTGATGAATTTATGGTACATAAATGTCCTGACATAGCCGGATATTTTCTCTTTGAGAGTGACAGGGAAAAACAGACAGAGTATATAAAGAACAGCTACAGGAATGAGGAATATACAGAGTTTCATGTGGGCATGGAACGTGTCGGATACAAGGCAGAAGAAAAAGGTCTTACACTCTGGAAGGGGAATTATTTAAGCCGGACAGCCGAAACCACCATACCATGGAGTGAGGTAAGGGATAAAATTGCATCTTATATAGAAAATGATTCCTATCTCAAATCGGGGCAGGTGCCACAATGGACAGAGCCGGAAGAAACATATCAGCAGTTAAGCCTGTTTCCAAGTTTTGAGGAACAGGTGGGAAATATAGCAGCAGCGGAAGCAAGTATGAAACATACCATGCCCGCTGCTTTTTCTTTACCACAGGAACAGATTGACACAATTTTACGCAGTGGCGGTGGCAGGGATAACAGCAGGAAACGCATTTATGCCAAGTACCAGCAGGGAAAAACACCAGAGGAAATGGCAGAGTTTCTGAAAAATGAATATGAAACCACAGGAAAAGGCTTTGACTTTGGAGATAACCCTGTTTCCTTATGGTTTGATGAAAATGGTATGCAGATTGGGTATGGTACATCGGCAAAAGAAGCACCTCTTACCATGATGAGCTGGCAGGAAGTAGAAAGCCATATCCGTTCCATGGTGGAGAATGGCACTTACATGAGTACCAATGAGGCATTTTTAGTAGAATCCGTAGAACGGGAGAGGGTTGCCAATGATATTCAAAACTTCTTTTGTGATGGTATTGAGGAAATGCCGGAGAGTCTTAAGTTAAAAGCATACAATTATTCGGAAAGTATTTCACACCTTTGTGAGCTTTTATCTACGCTGGAAGGTTGTGAGCAGATTGCAGGAGAGATTGAAAAGGCAAAGGCAGAGCTGGACAGTGGCGAAAAACAGATTAAATGGGCGTATGTGAAAACACCAGAATATCTTTTAGAGCAGATAGAAGATTTAAGTGCAGAGAAAAAAGAATATCCCACAAATGATACAATGGAAGTCAGGCAGGAGGACTTTATCACACAGGACGAGATAGATGCAAGGCTCACAGGCGGGAGCGGATTTGAATATGGAAAATTCCGTATATATGATTACTTTAGGGAAAACCATACCAAGAAAGAAAACATAGAATTTCTAAAAAAGGAGTATGGCACAGGCGGAAGTTCCCACGCACTGCCCGGCAGTGATGTGGCACACGAGGATCACAATGCAAAAGGTATTTCACTTGAAAAGGGCAGTTATGGAAATCCCTATGCAAAGGTGCTTTTAAAGTGGAATGTGGTAGAAAAGCGTATCAGCGAACTGATAAAAGCAGACAAATACCTTAGCCCAAAGAGCAAAGAAGCATATACACAGTATAAGCAGGAACAGGCAGAAAAAGCCATGCAGAGGGAACAGGAGAAGTTAGAGCATGGTGTTCGCTTGGAGTGTAAGAAAGCCATTGAAAGAGAAATAGCAGAAAATTTTGATGGTTACAGGTTATCGGGTGATGCTGCCCACAATGTAATCAAAGAGTATGGAAAAGAAAGAGTAGAATATATTCTTGCAAATACCATAATGCACCTATCCCATGACGGACGTTTTTCGCCGGATAACAAAGAATGGGCAAAAGATATGGTTTCCCATGCGAACTGGAATACCAGAGACTTGATAGTCACTTCCCATCCGGCTGTACTTGATGGTTTTACCAATCAGACAAGAAGGTATCAGGAATTGGAAAAAGAGCCGGAAGTGGAGAAGGAACCAGAAGCAGAAAAACAGGTGTCACCAGATAAAGGGGAACGGACAGCAAGAGAGCAAATCTTATCAGATAAGGATACAGATACTGCTTTAGGAGAAGACACACCAAAACCAGAGGAAGAAAATGGGAAGTTAAGCATAGACAAGCTCCAAGACAGAATGGCAGAAATGTCAGCAGTAGTAAAAATCTGTAAAGCACTGGAGAGAAGTGAAATGGTCGGCTGGAATGAAGAAACACAGGCAGTGACCCTTTCCGATGACAACAGAATACTAGAAGGAAAAGAAACCTTTGACCTGTTATTTACAGAAGCAGCAGATTATGTAGTCATGCAGTCCATAAGCGGAAACATGGAAAAAGCAATAGAAATGGATAGTATTCTTGCAGAAGCAAAGAAATATGCTGCAAGGTATGACATAGAAAGTCAACTAGAGAAAGTACAGAAAGAAGAACCAGAAGAGGAACAAAACAAATATTCCGTTACGGAAACTTCAGATGCCTTTGAACAACCATTTGCAGTATGGGACAACGAAAGGGAAGATTATTATATTACAGAAGATGGTACAGTTCCAACTTTTGAAACTGCCGGAGAAGCAAGTGAGTACAGCAACAGGATAAAAGAAACTTCACAGGAGAGAAAATCAAAGGAGTCTGCATCAGAAGAGACAATACAGAAACCAGAAATAAAGGAAGAAAAAACAGAGACTAAAAAAGAAGCGGAAAAATCTGAAGAAGAAAAGCAGGAAGATATGGTAAGCGAAGAGCTTGCAGAAGAAACTGCACCAGACAGCAATCCATTTCTTCAGCAGGTAGAGGAAAATACAGAAATACCTACCCAAAAAGAAAAAATAAAGCCCCAAATTGACAAAACAGGTGCAGTCAACTTTCGTATTACTTTGGAGAGCGAAGAAACAGCAGGAAAAGGTTTTGCACCAAAAGAAAAATTTCGGCAGAACGTAGAAGCCATACGCACTCTGGAGAAGATTGAAAGTGAAAATCGTATAGCCACACCTGCAGAACAGGAGATTTTATCAAAATATGTAGGCTGGGGTGGGTTAGCCGATGCCTTTGACGAAACAAAATCCAATTGGGCAAATGAATATCAGGAATTAAAAAATCTGTTATCACCAGAGGAATACGTTTCTGCAAGAGAAAGCACCTTAAATGCCCACTATACAAGCCCTGTGATTATAAAGAGTATCTATGATGCGATTGATAGGATGGGATTTTCCAAAGGAAATATTTTAGAACCAGCAATGGGAACAGGAAACTTTTTCGGTATGCTGCCAGAGGAAATGCAGAAAAGCAAACTTTACGGAGCAGAGCTTGACGGTATTACCGGGCGGGTTGCAAAACAATTATATCCAAATGCAGATGTAAAGATTACAGGCTTTGAAAATACTAATTACCCAAACGATTTCTTCGACATTGCAGTGGGAAATGTGCCATTTGGTCAATATAAGGTTGCTGACAGACAGTATGACAAGCATAGCTTCCTTATCCATGACTACTTCTTTGCCAAAACTTTAGATAAAGTCAGACCGGGTGGAGTGGTGGCATTTGTCACTTCCAAGGGAACGATGGATAAGAAAAGCCCAGAGGTCAGAAAATACCTTGCACAAAGGGCAGAACTTTTAGGAGCCATAAGGCTTCCAAACACAGCCTTTAAGGAAAATGCAGGTACAGAAGTCACTTCCGATATTCTTTTCCTGAAGAAACGTGACAGGGTAATGGATATAGAGCCGGACTGGATACATTTATCCGAAAATGAAGATGGCATTGCACTAAACCAATACTTTGCCGACCACCCGGAAATGATTATGGGAAAAATGGAAATGGTATCAGGAGCATACGGTATGGAAGCCACCTGTACACCAGACACCACTATTCCATTATCCAAGCAGTTAGAAAAAGCCATATCTTATATAGAAGGCAGTATTGATGAAGTGGAACTGGATGAGTCTGATAAAGAGCTTTCAACGGAGAGCATACCTGCTGATCCAAACGTGAAGAATTACAGTTACACCATAGTAGATGACAGGGTGTATTACCGGGAAAATTCCATAATGAAACCAGTGGAAGTATCAGAAAGTGTGGAACAGCGGATAAAGGGCATGGTGCAGATTCGTGACTGCACACAGGAACTGATAGATTTCCAATTAAATGAATACTCCGATGATATGATAAAAAACAAGCAGACAGAGCTGAACCAATTATATGATGATTTCTCGAAAAAGCATGGTCTGATCAATTCCCAGACCAATAAAAGAGCATTTCAGCAGGATTCCGGCTACTGTCTGCTTTGTTCATTGGAGAAGTTAGACGATGAGGGAAACTTTAAAGGCAAGGCAGATATGTTCAGCAGGCGGACAATCAAGAAACAGGAGGTTGTCACAAGTGTAGACACAGCAAGTGAAGCACTGGCAGTATCATTAGGAGAAAAAGCAAGAGTAGATTTAGCCTATATGTCAGATTTAACAGGCAAAAGCGAAGAAGAAGTAACCAAGGAGCTTGCCGGGGTTATCTTTCAGAATCCGGTTACAGAAAACTGGGAAACCGCAGACGAATATTTAAGTGGCAATGTAAGGGAAAAATTAGCCACAGCGAAAGTGTTTGCAGAGAATCGCCCGGAGTTTTCCATCAATGTATCAGCATTAGAGGGTGTACAACCCAAAGAATTAGATGCTTCAGAAATCGAAGTGCGTATCGGAGCCACGTGGATTGATACAAAATATATAGAAAATTTTATGCGGGAAACCTTTGAAACACCGGATTACCTCTTTGACCGCAACCTTGTGGCAGTGCAGTATTCCGACATCACAGGACAGTGGAACGTAAAGGGTAAAAATGCAGACCATGGAAATGCCCTTGCAAACATGACTTATGGAACAGGCAGGGCAAATGCTTATAAGATTTTGGAAGATTCCTTAAATCTTAGAGATACCCGTATATTTGATACCATAGAGGAAGATGGAAAAGAAAAAAGAGTCCTGAACAAAAAAGAAACCATGCTTGCAAGCCAGAAGCAGGAAGCCATCAGGGAAGCCTTTAAGGACTGGGTATTCCAAAATCCGGAGCGTAGGCAGGATTTATGTGCAAAATATAATGAACTGTTTAACTCCACAAGACCAAGGGAATATGACGGTTCCCATTTGAAATTTCCGGGCATGACACCGGACATTACATTAAGGCAGCATCAGCTAAATGCAGTGGCACACCAGCTATATGGGGATAATACCCTCCTTGCCCACTGTGTAGGTGCAGGAAAAACCTTTGAAATGATAGCGGCAGCAATGGAAAGCAAGCGTCTGGGGCTTTGCAGTAAAAGCCTGTTTGTCGTACCCAACCATCTAACCGAACAGTGGGCGGGTGACTTCTTACGGTTATATCCGGGAGCAAATATATTAGCAGCCACAAAAAAGGACTTCGAGCCTGCTAATAGAAAAAAGTTCTGTTCCCGTATTGCAACAGGGGATTATGATGCAGTCATTATCGGACATAGCCAGTTCGAGAAGATCCCCCTTTCCGCTGAAAGACAGATAGCCATAGTAGAAAGGCAGATAAAAGAAATAGAAATGGCGATTGAAGCAGCCAAAGCAGAAAAAGGTGAAAGATATACTATAAAACAGATGGAAAAAACAAAGAAATCACTGCATACAAGGCTTAGCCGATTAAACGATTCCAGCAAAAAAGATAATGTCGTAACCTTTGAGCAGTTAGGAGTAGACAGGCTGTTTGTAGACGAGAGCCACAATTACAAAAACCTTTTTTTATATACAAAAATGAGGAATGTGGCGGGAATTGCACAGACAGAAGCACAGAAATCCTCGGATATGTTTGCCAAATGTCAGTACATGGATGAACTGACAGGAGGAAAAGGTATTACCTTTGCAACAGGTACACCAATCAGCAACAGCATGACGGAACTTTACACCAACATGCGTTACCTGCAATATAACACACTACAGAAGTTAGGGCTTGGAAATTTCGACAGTTGGGCAGCCACCTTTGGAGAAACACAAACTGCCATAGAACTTGCACCAGAGGGAACAGGCTACAGGGCAAAGACAAGGTTTGCAAAGTTCTTTAACCTGCCGGAACTGATTTCACTCTTTAAAGAGAGTGCAGATATACAAACACCGGATATGCTGAAACTTCCAGTGCCGGAAGCAGAGTATGAAAATGTGGTATTAAAGCCAAGCGAATACCAGAAAGAAATGGTACAGTCCCTTGCAGAGCGGGCAGAAGCAGTAAGGGACAGACGAGTAGAGCCACATATTGACAATATGTTGAAAATCACTAATGACGGAAGGAAACTTGCCCTAGACCAAAGACTGATAAATGATATGCTTCCTGATGAAGAGAACTCCAAAGCTGCCACCTGTGTGGAAAATGCTTTTCAGATATGGGAAAATACCAAAGAAGAGAAATCAGCACAGCTTATCTTCTGTGATCTATCCACACCGAAAGGAGACGGGACATTCAATGTCTATGAGGATATCCGGGATAAGCTGATGGCAAAGGGAGTGCCAAAAGAAGAAATCGCCTTTATCCATGATGCCAATACAGAAACCAGAAAAGCGAAACTGTTTGCAAAAGTAAGAAGTGGACAGGTTCGTTTTTTATTAGGCTCAACACAGAAAATGGGAGCCGGGACAAACGTACAGGACAGGCTCATTGCTTTACATCATTTAGATGTGCCTTGGCGTCCCTCCGACATTGAACAGCAGGAAGGCAGGATTCTTCGTCAGGGGAACTTAAATGAAAAAGTCAAGATATTCCGTTATGTAACAGAAAGCACATTTGACAGTTATTCATGGCAGCTTATAGAAAACAAGCAGAAATTTATCAGCCAGATCATGACAAGCAAGTCCCCAGTGCGAAGCTGTGAGGATATAGATGAAGCAACCCTTTCTTATGCTGAGGTAAAAGCCCTTGCCACAGGAAATCCCTACATTAAGGAAAAGATGGACTTAGACATACAGGTATCCAAGCTGAAACTGTTAAAGGCAAACCACACCAGCCAGAAATACCGCTTAGAGGATAATATTGCAAAGCATTACCCACAGCAGATAGCAGCTATGAAAGAAAGGATAGCCGGGTATCAGGCAGACATACAGACCTATACACAGAATAAGCCGGCAGATAAAGAAACATTTTCCATGAAAATCGGAAACCGGGTATTTACGGATAAAAAAGAAGCGGGAGCTGCCCTCATTGATATGTGCAGAAGTGCAAAACAGCCCAATATGGCAGTCACAATCGGGGAATTTCAAGGGTTTAAAATGAAAGTATCCTTTGATTCCTTCTTTTCCAAGTTTACCATCAACCTGAAAGGAAGTCTAAGCCATGAGGTGGAAATCGGAGCCGATCCATTGGGAAATCTGCAAAGGTTAAGCAATGCCTTAGAAAGTATGACAGGAAAAATGGCAGAGGTGGAACAGAAACTAACCAACGTGGAGCATCAGCTTGAAACCGCAAAAATGGAGGTCACAAAGCCATTTGATAAGGAACAGGAGTTAAGTGAAAAGCTGGAACGTCTTAGTGAATTAAATGCCCTATTAAATATGGATGAAAAGAGAGAGAGTAGCATTGAAATGGAGGAAGAAGAACCAGAAGAAACAAAAGAAGATTCAGAAGTGGAGATACAACCCAAAACAGAAGAACAGTCCCAAGAAGAAGTAAAAACAGAAAAAACATTCCAGACAGGAGAACAGGCACAAGTGCCAGATGAAAAACTCGTGGATGGAATTGTGGCAGATGAGCCATTAAAGCTTGTTACAAATCTGCCTATAAAAGATGGAATTACAGGGCATGGAGAGGAAAGGAAGTTAGCAGATGGTGTCAAAGAGCGGGTATCCGTAAAAGAAAAACTCGCCCAGATGACTGCAAGGATTGGCAGGGATAAGGCTTATGGTCAGAAAACAGCAGAAAATACAGACATAAAAAAGAATAAAGGAAAAGAAGAAAGTTTATAGGAGGCAGTTATGGAAGGAAGCGAACAGAAAATTGATCAGAATGTAGAAGACATGGACATAATCAAACAATTTATAAAGATAATGGAACAGCAGAGCAGGCAGGAGCAGGCACAGGACTTTATGGAAGTATTCCGATACATGGCAGGGATGCAGGTACAGCTTGGAGTAATGGCAGATGAATTGCAGAATGTAAGAAAACAGCTTTCTGACATGCAAAATACAAATCCAAAGGCAGAGAACAGGCAGCTTGTGGATAAGGTGTCACACCTTCAGGTAAAAATATCCGGATTATCAAAACGTCTGTCAGCAGTAAAAAATTATTTTGTGGATACCATTGCAAAGTCTGTAACAGCTTTTCGGGAAAAAGGAAAGCAGGAAATGAACAAGGTTCTGAATAGAGGGATTTCCAGTGTAAAATCCATGCTTGCAGGCTGTCGGGAGAAAATGGTGGATTTACTTACCGATTATGAAAAAACAGCCAACCAGATAGACAGCATTGGAGATGAATTAAAGCAGATTGGAAACAGTTTTGCAAATGTAGGCAGACTTGTAACGGGAAAAGGCACAAAAGAAGTATCAGAGGAAAAGCCAGGGGTTGGTCTTACAAGGCTGCTCAATATGCCCGTAAAGAGAAATATTGCAGTATTGCGACAGCATATAGAAAAAGTAGACAGGGCAATGAATAAGCTAGATACCATTTCAGCCGGATTAGAGCCAGCGGAAAAAGGAGAAAAGCTGAAAGAAAAATCAGCACAAAAGCCAAAGAAAGAAGAAAATCAAAAGGAGAAACCAGAAAAGAATCCAAAGAAGGAAAATCCACAGGAGAAAACTGACAAACAGCCAGAGAAGGAAGAAACATCAAAGGGGCAACAGGAGAAACAGGCTGGGGAAGAAAAACTACAAAAGAAAGCAGAAGAAAAAGAGAAAACAGCACAGAAAACAGAAAAAGAGCAGCCACCAAAAAATAATCCACCTAAAAAAGATATGGAGAAAGGTGCAGAAAAAAAGGAAAGGGTTTCCGTAAAAGAAAAGCTGTCAGAAATGAAAGCAAAATCGGAACAGCAGAAAAAAGAGTCGGAGGCAGCAAAAACCAAAAGCAAAGAGGAATGTCTATAAAAAGCAGCAACATGAAAATAGAAAGCAGGTAGAGAAATCTATCTGCTTTTCCTGTTGCAGAAAGAAGGAGGAAACAAAATGGCAGACATGAAAACAGAAAAACAGAAGGTACAGGAAATAACGGAAAAATTGGAGCAGGGAATTAAGGAACTATTTGAAAGTGAAGAATATAAATTTTCCTTTGATACCATAAGAAATGTAGCTTCTGAGCTGATTACAGATATTGAGGGAAGGTTGCAAAATTTACAGAAAGACAGGGTGACAGAGCAGGAGCAGGACATTGTACTTTTATTATCCAATACAGGCTATTCCCAATACAGCCTGTTAAATGTCAGGGGAATGGAACATGCAGAACTTTACAACCAGCTTTCTGCCATGAATGATGATGACAGGCTGAGTATAGAAGCCTATCTGGAAAGAAAAGGAGCATGGGTAACACCACTTGCAGATGAACAAACCAAGGAAGTAAAAGAATATCATATCGACTATATGTATAATACGGATACTTATGAAATAACTGATATGAAAGCCATGGAGGAGATGCAGAAAAAGTCATTAGAACCTTTAAGGAATAGCGATGTGGTTGTAAAAATATCTTCAGAACAGGGAGAGAATTATGAGATTGATAAAATCACAAATATGCCATCAGAGGAAGTAAGGGAACTGCTGAATGGGATAACTACTTTGGATCAAAATATGCAGAATGGAAACGTGCAGGAATATCTTAAGGAAAAAGGTGCAGAACTTACACCGATTATGTCCAGCAGGGGATTAAATAAAGGAGGGGTACAATTTTATGATTTCCAACTGGATATGGATAAGGGAGAAGTGACAGAAAGCACCGGATTATCCCCAATCAAACAGGCGGAAAATCTTATAAATCGTATGGAACATGGAATCACACGTTTTACAGGTGAGGAGCGGGATTTGATAGTAAATTGCAATTACAAGCTGGATGATATGGAGAAAACCAAAGCATTGGCAGAGGGGATTGCATATCAGGCAGAGAATAAAGAACATATTATGGCAGAGGCACAGGCAGAAATAGACGGACTTTCTGATGAATTGGAAGGGGTATCACAGGAACAGAGCATTTTGGAAGAAATCAGTGAGGAAAAACCTCATGTAACAGATAAGGTATCTTACTATGTCATTGAAGATTTATCCACATGGGCGGAGAGAGGTACAGAAAAAAGCAAGTTAGAACGGTTTGACAGCCTTACTGAAGCAATGGAGAAATTCTCGGAGTATCGGGGAAAAGATGCAGGAGACAAAGAAGATGAAGCAAGGGCAACCTTTGGTTTCAGAGTAAATGGCATGGAATTTGACCTAATCCATGTCAGGAATAACCAAAACTGCCTGTCGCTGGACTTTACCCACAGCAAAGCAGCACAGGAGAGCAGGCGGTTTATGGAGGATTTGCAGGTCTTATCGGATAAGATCGGATTTGACAAAGTAAGGGTTCATCGGGAAATGACACCAGAGGAAGTAAAAGACTTTATAAAGCAGAGATTTGAGTACCAGATAAAACAGGGTGGACTTGAAGATATATCCCTTTATATGGACAGGTTTGATACCCTTTATGAACAGGGGAAAATGGAACATTTACTGCCTACAGCAAACCAGAAACATATCGTGGAAGATATACCTTTTGCAGAGTGGGAAAATCCGTATATTGATACAAAATATGATAAGGGACAATTAGACGAATCAGAACTTGCTTTCCAGATAGCAGACCGTTTTATCAGTATTCAGGAAGCCAGTGGTGGGTACGATTACACCATTTATGATATGAATTACAGGGGGTTGGATGGCGGAATTTATGATAATCCAGATATTTCTATGAGAAAGGCATTGGATGAAATTGTACAGGATTTAAAAGAGACAACACACCGAAGCCAGATAGAAGGCAGTATACAGAAAGATGATGAACTGATACCAGTTAATTATGATGAACTGATGGAGAAAGTGGAACAGGCAGAACGGGAGCAGTCAAAAGAGGAGTTGCATACTGAAGCAGATGGGGCGGATAGATTAGCAACAGAGATAGACAGGTTTTCCTATGAGTATGACACCACTCAGTACAATGAGGTGGTAGAGGACAGGAAGGCACAGGTAGAAAACATAGCAGCCGACATAAGAAGCGGAAATACCGCATATCTGAATGATTTTTTAAATGCAGCAATATCAGAAGAAATCAGGGTTGGCATTACTGATATTTTCGGGCAGGGAACGGAGATTGAAGACAGTAAAGCCGTACAGACAGCACGAAAGGCAAAAGAACTGTTAGACAGGCTTGCCGAGTATAAACCACTTGCAAAGGTTGAGGAACTTGAGGAAGCTAACTATAACATGATTGATGGTGTGCTGAATAATGGTGTAGAGAAAAAAGAGGAACATATAAAAGGCAGGATTTCCGTAAAGGAAAAGCTAGCAGAGAAAAAGGCGGTGATAGAGCAGAGGGATAAACCTTTGCAGGAGAAAGGTGCAGAGAAGAAAACGCAAAGGGAGATGTGATACCAGATGGCAAATATCCAAATGAGGGGAGTGACCAAGAATATGGAATAAACGTAGCTAGTATTTTTAGACAAAATGTGATACAATGGCAGTAGTCAGATTAGAGCAAGTGGGGATAGTCTGCGGTTGTCCTTTCTGGAAACGGAAAGGAGGTCGGTATGAATACATTAGAAGTACTTACGCTTTTATTGGTTGTGTTTGCAGCCTTAACATACATAGACACTAGAAACAACCGCAAATAACGGAAAAAGCTATCCTCTACTGCCAATAGGGGATAGCTCGTAATCCGTTTGTTTTTTAAATAGATTACTTGTTTCCGATTGTGCAACCGTTGGACGTACCAAAATCCTTCGGTTTCTGATTTGATTATAAACCATCTTAGTATATTTTGCAAGGGGTTTAGGAAAATAGGGGTGTTTCGACACCCTTATTTTTTTGGGGAATTTATAAATATTTTATCGGGTTATCTGTATGATAATTTTTCTATAAAAGATATAAAGGATTTATGTGAATTTTCGCAGACGCAGGCATTGTGGAAATGTGTATAACTGTCCGGTTTATGGAATTGTGGGCAACATTGTTTGCAAGATGTGGTAAAGGTGTTTTTCCTTTTCCATATCTTGTGAATGGTGTTGTCCATGATGGAATGGTCAGTTATGCACATTTCCATGATGCGTTATGTTCACTTATAATGTTACAAGGTAGGTTTTTTGTTCTGCTCTGGTTGCTCCTGTGTGTTTTTCTGTGAGATTTCCTGTCCTAAATATTGCTTCAGGTTTTCCAGTTTTCTTGTCAGGGATTTTACTTCTTTTTCACAGTTTTTATAGGTGGCAGTCAGGTTATTTTTCTGTGTGGTAAGCTCTTGGTATTCGGCTTTTAACTTGTCAATATTTAAGCCTTTTAGATTTATGCCTGCCTGCTCCAGCATACGTCTTGCACCACCATAAAGAATAATCTGGCTTTCATATCTGCGGAAATATGCTTCTAGATTTTTCGCTTTCTTATAACCGATATGGTAAGAACTATTTGCCTTGTATTGTTCTGCATATTTGATAATTTCACCAAGGTCTTTTATTCTGTGTTCCAGCTCCACTACACTATGTTTTGCAGACTTCCCGGTTTCGGTTTTTACTGCAATTTTATGTTCCAGTTCTGAAAGGGAACCTGCTTCTATATAATTTTTTGCGGCAATCTTTAAATTCTCTATATCTGCCCAATGTTTCAATCCGGGACTGTTTTGGAATTTCTCGTCAGAGGTATCAATCAGCTTGCGGGCAGAGTAGTCTTTTTTAGGAATAACAGCTTTGCGTTCTTTCTTACTTTCAATACGTTCTTTGATACGTTCCTTTGTGTATTCCTTTCCCAAAGACTTTGCACTTCCACGTACAAAACGGTCTTTATTTAATGGTCGGAATGAAATGTATTTAGCAGTTTCATCATTCAAAGTTTCCCCTTTTATTTCATAACCTTTTGCCCTCATCAGAAGTAAAAATTCTTCATAAGTGGAAGCTGATTTTATGCAGAAATTGATGTCTTTTCTTATCTGTGGTTTTGATGATGTTATGTTCTTGTCAGACTGCCATTGGTTGTATTTTTTACCATGCTTACCGCTTGGGATTATGACGGAAAGATTATGCTCCCTGCACAGTTCATCGCTTAACCTCCGGATGCGGTAATAGGTCTGTTTGCAGTCATGGTATTTGTCATGTTCGATGTTATCAGCAGCACAGAAAATAATGTGATTATGGACATGTCCCTTGTCAATATGGGTGGTAACAACATAAGAATATTTCCCCTCTAAGACCTTGTCTGCAAGCTCTTTTCCTATTCGGTGTGCTTCGGGGAAATCCACTTCACCAGGGGCAAAAGCCTGTATCATGTGATAGGCTTTGTTGGGACTGTTTTCACGACAATGGTCTAAGGTATATTTAAAGTCAATGGCTGCGGTTTCGGGGGAACAGGCATAAGAAGAAATCAGGATGCCCTCGTCTGTTTTATCCGGGTTGCAGATATAATCTATTGCTTTATTAACGGTTGCTTTGATAGCATGGATTTTTGTGTATGCCATACCTGTTTCATCAGCTCCTTTACTTCGTCTATATCTTCTTGATAGATATGGTTGGTACTGTTAATTCGTTTTGCAATCTGGTTTAAACTGGAGCTTATCCGTCCAAGCTCTGTATTGTAATTCCGTAGGAAACTGTAATCCACATCATAGACATATCCGTATAAAATGAGCTTCCGCAGGAAGGCAGATTTGCTTTTCATGCCGGAGAGTTTGAACTTTTCCTCTAGGATATACTGCTCGTCATCATTTAGGTGAAATTCATTTCGGTTGGTGCGTGTTCTGTTTGCCATTTTTGATATTTCCTTTCCTGATTTTGGATACAAAAAAACTGCTGTAAAATGTTCGATTTACAACAGTCTGGTTTCAAAAGTTATTTAGTTTTGGATAGAATTATCCAAGAGAAATTGTATCAAATATGCAGATAGAGGTCAAGGATTTTCAAAGAAAAAAGGAAGAAATATTAAAGAGGGTTAGGGATACTTCCCTATGGAAATTTCATCATACGGACGGTAGGGAAGTATGGGGAATTTCGCCTATGTGTTCGGACATAGGCAGTGCTTGCTATGGTTGTTTTGTTACTACAAAGGATGTAGCTGATATTATACTTATTCTTTCTAATTAGACAAATAGTATATCGTTTTTTATCTATACTCCAAATAATCTTTCAAAAAAGACACTACTGTTTCCATTTGTTTTTGTGTACCAATGGATATTCTTAAATAATCATGAATTCTTGCAGATTCAAAATGTCTAACATAAATGTGTTGATTACGTAAAGCTTCAAATAACTCTTTCGCAGGACATATATTATGACGAGCAAAAATAAAATTAGCTTTTGAATCTTGAAAAAAGAATCCTAATTTTCTCAATTCTTTTTTAGTCCATTCTCGTGTAGATTCAATTTTCTTTAGTGTATCTAGAAAATATACTTTGTTTTTTAATACTTCAACACCTAATTTTAATGTAATTTGGTTTATAGTATAAGAATTAAATGAGTGTTTTACATTGTTAAGAGATTCGATAAGTTCTGAATCTCCCATAGCATATCCTATACGTACACCAGCGAAAGAACGTGATTTTGAAAATGTTTGTACGATTATCAAATTTTTGTATTTTTTAATCAAAGGTAATGCTGAGTGCGAACCAAAATCCACATAAGCTTCATCAACAATAACGATGACATCTTTGTTGTGCATTAGAATATCTTCAATATCACTGATATTCATTTCTAGTCCAGTTGGTGCATTAGGATTTGGAAATATTATGCCTCCATTTTCTTTAAAATAGTCCTCTTTTACAATCATAAAATTTTTATCTAATACTGAATATTTATAAGGTATATTAAACAAATCAGCCCAGACATTATAAAAAGAGTATGTAATGTCTGGGAATATAATAGGATTTAAAGAATTGAAAAAAGTCAAAAAGCACATAGCTAAAACATCATCAGATCCAATACCCACAAAAACTTGATTTTCATTGAGATTGTAAAAATCAGCCAGAGCCTTTACTAAAATTTTTGATTCTGGATCAGGATATAAACGCAGACAATCATCATTTATGGTTTTTAATACTTCTAAAATGTTTGGGGATGGTGGATATGGATTCTCATTTGTATTTAGTTTAATTACATTTATCTCTTGGGGTTGTTCTCCCGGAATATAAGGTTTTACCTTTCTTATATTATTGTTAAAGTTCTTCATGCTATGCCTCCTATATTTTGATGTAATCATAATGTAGATAATTCAAACAATAAATGTATTCATAGGCTCTGGAAAGATATTTTCATTTATTAATTTTTGTATAATTTTAAGTCCTGTTTCAAGTTCAGTGTTGTTTTTTACTGAACACATAGAAATCCTTATAGCAGTATTTTCTCGGGGTGGACCAACTGTAAAACGTTCAGAGCAGAATAGCAAAAGACCAGATTTTTTTGCCTGTAATTCAAAATTATATCCATTACATCCTTTGGGCAAAGGAAGCCATTGAAAAAAACTAAGTGGATTACAACAACTTGGAGTTGTAAAATATTTTTGATATATGGAGTTTCTTTCTCTGGATAACTGAATTCTCTGTGAAACTAATTGAGTGGCAATATTACTTTCGATCATTTCTGTGATAATCTCTAAATTTAATAATGGTGTCTTTAAATTTACACTTTGCATTCCGCGGATTATCTCAGTTTTTAGTTTATCGGAAAATGCTACGAAAGCTACCCTTAATCCAGCACATAAAGCTTTTGAAGTTCCTGATATATAAATAAATTGTTCTGGAACTGAACATGAAATGGGGTATAAATTGGGTGCCAAAAACGCATATGTATCGTCTTCAATTAGAAGCAATTGATTATTTAAAATTATTTTTGCAATTTTATCTCTACGACATTGGGGCATAGTTATGGCTGTTGGATTATTGCATGATGGGACAAGGTAAATTCCTTTTATTCCATTTATTTTACAGTTCATTTCTAAACTTTCAGGTATCATACCACATTCATCATTTTCAATGGCTACTAATTGTATATTGAGTAAGTTGGCAAGGCCAATAAAATTTGGATATGAGTAAGAATCAATAGCGATTTTATCACCTGCACTAAAAAATGATTGAAGAGAAATTACTAACGCATTTTGTGTTCCTGATGTGATTAGTATATTATCTAAAGGAACATTCATGTGATATTGATTTAACCATTTTTGACCAGCTAGTTCATAGCGAGAACCTTCTACACTATAATTGTATTCAAACAAGGTATTTGCATTAGGTCGTAACATGATTGAACGTGCAACTTCGGCAACAACTTCATTAAATTCATAAAAAGGACGTATTTGGCTAAAATCGATATATTGCTTGTCCTGTAGAGAGGCTCTGTATGGTAATGGCATAGAAGCAATGGAGGATACATATGTACCCTTTCCTACAGTTGCGTAAAGCAGTCCTTTCATCTCACATATTTTAAATGCTCTTGTAATAGTACTTAAATTAACATCTAAATAGTCAGCAAGTTCCCTCTGAGGAGGCAGCTTGGTATTTGGGGTTAAGATCCCATTTTTAATATCTTCTTCCAAGGCGTTTGCAATAGAGATATATAAAGGTGGTTTTAATCGTTCACGATCTAATTTCCATGTCATGGGATAATTCTCAAATGAATTAAATGGCATAAGTTCACTTCCTTTAGAATTGTATTGCATACAATTATTTTGTTGAAAACGGACAATATAAGTGGTATATATATAAATGTATGCATTGTATGATTATATCACAATTAAAGGAGGATGTATAGATGCAAAAAAAAGAAATATTATCTCTGCTAGAATTAATTGAACAGAATGGTGATTTGTCAGAGTTAGAGCTTGCAATTATGTTAAACTTAAAAGAAATAGAGATTCATGAAACTATCGAATCATTAAAGAGTAGTAATATTATATGTGGCTATCATACATTGATTAACTGGGATAAAGTTACTAATGATGATGTTAAAGCTCTAGTAGAGCTAAGAGTCACTCCACAGGGGGGTGATGGATATGAAAGACTAGCAGAGAAAATTAAGGAGTATCCACAAGTAAAGGCTTTGTATCTTTTGTCAGGATCATATGACTTTTTGGTATTGGTAGATGGTAAGAATATAAAAGAGATATCTCTATTCGTTTCTAGTAAATTAGCATCCATTAATGAAGTGCAAAATACAACCACTCATTTTGTATTAAGAAAATATAAAGACCTTGGTGTTGATTTTGATAATAAAAAGGTTGATGAAAGAATGGTGGTGACACCGTGAGGGAATTGTTATCCAAAAAAATTTTGCAATTAAAGCCATCTGGAATAAGAAAATTTTTTGATGTGGCTAATGAAATACCTGATGTTATTTCATTAGGTGTTGGTGAACCGGATTTTGAGACTCCGTACCATATTAGAGAAGTGGGAATTCAGGCCTTACAATCAGGGAAAACTTTTTATACATCTAATAGTGGTTTGAAAGATTTAAGAAAAGAAATTTGCACTTATTCGCAAGAAAAAATTGGAAATTATTATGAACCAAATTCGGAGGTTATAGTTACAGTTGGTGGAAGTGAAGCAATTGATCTTGTTTTGCGTACAATTATTAATCCTGGTGATGAGATTATATATATAGAGCCTAGCTTTGTGTCATATCTTCCATGTATTTTAATGACTGGTGGTGTTCCAGTATCCATCGAATTAAAGCCTGAAAAGAAATTTCGTTTAACAAAAGAACAGCTTGAAAAGGTGATTACAAATAAGAGTAAAGCACTTATATTATCATATCCTAATAATCCTACAGGTGCAATAATGGAACGAGAAGATTTGCAGGCATTAATAGATGTTATTCAGAAAAATAATTTACTGGTTATATCAGATGAAATATATAGTGAACTTACATACAATAAGCATCATGTTAGTATTGCAAGTTTTCCAGAAATGAAGGAGCGAACAATTGTAATTAATGGTTTTTCAAAAAATTTTGCAATGACTGGATGGCGTTTGGGATATGCACTTGGTAATTATGAAATTATACAGCAAATGATAAAAGTCCATCAATATGCGATTATGTGTGCACCAACAATTAGCCAATATGCAGCAATTGAGGCATTGCAAAATGGTCAAGAGGATGTAATACATATGAGAGAGTCATATAATCAACGTCGTAGTTTTTTATACCATGAGTTAAATAGATTAAAACTACATTGTTTTGAACCAGAAGGGGCATTCTATATGTTTCCAGATATTCGTGAGTTTGGAATGTCTAGTGAAGAGTTTGCTGTGGACTTATTGAATAAAGAAAAAGTTGCAGTTGTACCAGGAAATGCATTTGGAGATTGTGGGGAAGGATTTATAAGAATTTCTTATGCATATTCTATTTTTGAATTAAAAGAGGCTATTAAGCGTATAGAAAAATATGTATTAAGTAAGAGGGTCTGAATATTTTAACAGATTAACTGGGAAAAGTAGCATGAAAAAAATTTGTTCTAAATAGAAGTTTATGTCTTGTTAGAACTGGATGACTGATGTTAAATAATGAATGGACAGTGAGGTAAAATATGAATGATTTGACAAAAGGTAATGAACTGAAGACGATATTGTTTTTTTCTATGCCAATTTTGATTGGAAACCTATTTCAGCAGTTGTATAACATAGTAGATAGCATTGTTGTTGGAAATTTTTTAGGTAAAGAAAGCTTAGCAGCTGTTGGGTTTAGTTTTCAAATTAATTCATTATTGGTTACTTTTTCGATGGGAATAACAATGGGAACTAGTATATTAGTATCACGTTGCATGGGGGAAAAAGATTTAAAAAGAGTAAAGAAAATAATGGATACAGGTATCCTTTTTTCTTTAGTTATTTCAATTTTTATTACAGTGATTGGTATTAATTTTTGTGAGTCCATTTTAAATATATTTAGAATGCCGATAGAAACCATTAGTATGGCAAATGTATACTTAAAAATTATTTTTGTTGGTGTTATTCCTACATTTGCTTATAATACTTTAACTAATATACTAAGAGGAATGGGAGATTCCAAAACAGCAACTAATATATTAATTATTGCGATGTTTCTCAATACAATTTTGGATGTTACATTTGTTGCAATATTTCATATGGGAATAGCAGGTGCAGCCGTTGCAACGGTTATATCACAGTTTTTTTCATGGATTTCATGTATGGTGTATATAAATACGAAGTATCCAGATTTTCGCATAAATATAATCAAATTGCAGTTTGATAGAAAAGAGTTAAATGCTAGTTTAAAAATTGGAATTCCAACAATGATTCAACAAGTGTTTATTTGTATAGGATTTTTAACAGTACAGTATATGATTAATGGGTTTGGTACTGATTGCATAGCAGCATATACAGCAGCATCAAAAATTGATTCATTTGCAGAAATGCCTTCTTTAAATTTAGGGAAAGCGATTACAAATTTTACAGCACAGAATCTTGGAGCAGAAAAAAACGATAGAGTGAAAAAGGGAAACAGAGTTGCTTTTATTTTGTGTGCCATCATATCAATTATTGTGTCTATTGTTATTATAGTAGTTCCAGAGATTTTTATAAAAATGTTTACACAGGATTTAACAGTAATTGAAATTGGAAAGGGATATCTAAGAATTATTGCTGGGTTTTATATAGTGTTTGGAATGATGCAAGTTGTTAATGGAATTTTACTTGGACATGGTAAAACAGTAATTCCTATGCTTGCATCAATTATTTCTCTTTGTTTGTTGCAGGTTCCAGTAGCTATTTGCTTATCACAAACAATGTTTAGTTATAAAGGGGTTTGGATAGCCACCCCCATTGGTTGGACTGGAGGATTTATTATAAGATTTACATATTACTATTTAAAAATAGTAAAAAATAATAAATAATATTTATTATTATACATACAAAAAATAAGGTTATAGGAAGGAGCATAATTATGAAATTTAGTAGTGATGATGTCTGCAAAAGTTTTATGATGCAGGTATGTAAAAAAGCAAATAAGTTGGCGGCGATAGACTCAAATAAAAGGGTAAGCTATCATGATTTGAATGATATGTCAAATAAAATAGCAAATTTTTTGATTAAAAAGCTAGGGAAAGAAAATGAATTAGTTGCTGTATATTCAGAGAGAAATGTAAATTATCTTTCAGTTATACTTGGATTGTTTAAAGCAAGAAAAAATTATTGTCCACTTAGTCCCTCTTTTCCGCCAGACAGAATTAATTATATGCTGGAGAAGAGCGAAGCAAGATTGGTTCTTGTAAGTCGGGAATATAGAAAGGATTTCTCAAATATAATTTCTTCAGGAAATTATTCTAAAAAAATTGAGTTATGTGTTATTGAGGATATTTTGATTGAAACTTCTCCATTGGAAGATATTTATATTGCTTCTGATTATAATGATATTGCATATACTATTTTTACATCGGGTTCTACGGGAAAGCCAAAAGGTGCTATGGTAAGGCGATTGGGACTTATAAATCATTTGGCAAGTAAAATAAATGATTTGCAGATTAATGAAAACGATATAGTTTCTGAAACTGCTTCGCAATGCTTTGACATATCCATGTGGCAATTTCTATCAGCACTTATGGTAGGAGGTACAACATATATCGCAGAGGAATCAATTGTTAGAGAACCTGCTGGTTTGTTGAAGTGTATAAAAGAGAATAAAGTTACTATTATGCAAGTGGTTCCTTCTATGATGAAAAGTATTGTTCAGTATTGTGAGTTGAATCAAGAAGAACGGGATAAGCTGACAGATTTAAGGTATTTAGCATTAGTGGGAGAAGCATTGCCTCCATATTTGTGTAGAAAATGGTTTGCATTATATCCAGATATTTTACTATTAAATTCTTATGGACCAACGGAATGTGCAGATGGTGTAACACATTATATTGTAAGAGAAGCTCCAGAGGAATCAGTGGTTAACATGCCTATTGGAAAACCTATTGAAGGATTGCTTATATATATATTAGAACCGAATACCTTTAATATTGTAAATAATGGTGAAGTGGGTGAGTTGTGTGTTAGTGGTATTGGTGTTGGTAAAGGGTATATCAATGATGCCAAAAAAACGGACAAGGTTTTTCAGAAGAATCCATTTTCTACAAAAGTTGAACATGAGATTCTTTACCGAACAGGTGATTTGGTAAAAGAATTACCATCAGGAGATTTGGAGTATTTAGGACGCATTGACAGACAGATTAAAATTAATGGATTTAGAGTTGAACTTGGAGAAATAGAGCACTATGTGATGAAATATGAAGGAATTAAAGATTGCACAGTAGTGGTTCGAAAGAGAAATTTAAATTTGAAAAAAATCGTTGCACGAAAAAGTGTAGTAGAAGATTCACAGGAAGATATTTCATATCTAGTAGCCTATGTAATTAGTGAAGAAGAAGTAGCTGATTATATGTTGAAAGAATACTTGCGTAAATACATTCCAGATTACATGGTTCCGGATAAGATTGTTCGAATGGAGAAATTTCCTTTGAATAGTAATGGAAAAATAGATGTGAAACAATTACCTGAACCAGAGAAAGTTCGACCTAACTTGGGAAAAGAGGTTGTGGCTCCTAAAAATGATAGTCAAAAATTAATTGTGGATATTTGGGAGAATTTGCTAGATTTAAGTGGCATTGGCATCAATGATAAATTTTTGGAATTGGGTGGTGACTCATTACTTGCAATGCGTTGTATAAATCGGATTGAAGAGTTGACAAAGATAAAGCTGACTTTTACCAGTGTGCTGACAAAAACAATTAAGGAACTTGCAGATGAATTAGAAGAAGCAAATGAAGTAGGATTTATTTCACAGATAACTCGAGTAGCGGATGATATTGAAATGTTCCATTTGTCTCTCGAACAGAGACGGCTATGGTTTCTAAGAGAACTATATGGTGATAATGCTTCTTATATGCTTCAAGGAAGTATTACTGTCAAGGGGGATATTAAAGAAGAATTGTTGTATAAGACATGGGAATATATTGTTAATTACCATGATGCACTTAAAGCTCACTTTATTGAGAAAGATGGAGTGCCATATGTAATATTCCCAGAACCAGAGACAATTAACTTTGAAATTATTGATGTAGCAAATGAGTCAGAGGAAATTCAGAATTCAAAATTTGAAGATATATGTCAAATAGAAGTCAATAATCCCTTTATTTTGGATAAAGAAAATTTATACAAGGTGAAGGCATTTAAAATATCTGACAAAGAATATAGAATGATTCTTACTACTCATGAAATCATCATTGATGCATGGTCATTATCTATTCTTATGCGTCAGTTTAAAGAAGTCTATTCTGCCTTATATAAGGGAGAAAAAGTACCATGTACAAAAAATATTAGATTACGTGATTATTTGCAATGGGAAAATGAAAACATAGGACATGAACAATTGCAACAGCAGGAGCAGTATTGGAACGAGCAGCTTTCAGGAAATTTACCAGTGTTGGAAATAAAAAATGGAAAGCAGCGTCCACAGACAATATCATATAAAGGAAATTCTGTTGGTACATTTATAAATGAAGATATTACCAAGAAGCTTAAAGAAATTTGTAATAAGAGTGATACTACTCTTTATATTATCTTGTTAAGTATTTTTGATATTTTGCTCAGTAGATATACTGGTGAAAATGATATTATTGTAGGTTCACCTAATGTAAATAGAAATATTGTAGGGACAGAGGAATTAGTGGGATTTTTCCTAAATATGTTGCCTTTCAGAACAAAATTAGATAATGATATTACTTTTGATAGATTATTGGCACAGAATAGAGAGAATGTGATAAAAGGATTTTCTAATGCAAATTATCCTTTCCTGTGGATGGTTGAGGCAGCTAATACTGTTAGAAATAGTAGTGTTTCCCCAATTTTTCAAGTAATGTTTAATATGTATTCTGAAAAAGAAGAAATGCTCCAAAAGGAGAATGAAGTTATTGAAGCAGAGTTTAGGGAAATGGATTCAGGTTATACAAAGTACGATTTAACTCTATATGCACAGGAACAGGATGGAAAAATATATTTGCAGATATCTTATTTTGTAGACTTGTTTGAACATGATTTTATAAAAAGGATGCTTGATAATTTAAATACATTAATTCAAAATGTTGTTACCAATACAACAAAAAAGATTAGTGAATATGAGTATATTTCTGAAACAGAAAAGGATATGGTGTTATCTTCAACAAATACATATAGAAATTATGATTATTCAAAATCTCTGTCACAGTTGTTTGAGAAGCAAGCAGAAGAAACACCAGATAAAGTTGCATACCAGTATCAGAGCAAAAAGATTACTTATGAAGAACTAAATAAACAGGCAAACAAAATAGCACATTATCTTCTGCTCAAAGGAGTTGAAAAAAATGAGAAGATAGGAATTTATCTTGAAAAATCATTTGATCTAATGGCAGCAATTATGGCAGTATTAAAATTAAATGGAACTTATGTACCTTTGGAAACTAGTTATCCATTACTACGATTAAATGAGATTATTGAAGATACCAATGTTAATTATATTATTACCAATAGTTCAACTGATAATCTTGAAAGATACAAAGGAATAAAAGTGTATTTAGATGTGGAGAGACAGGAGATACATGCGGCAGATTCAGATAATTTAAATTTCGAATATGATGCAGAACATATTGCTAATATTATTTATACATCTTCCTCAACTGGTAAAGCAAAAGGTGTTTTAATTCGAACAAAATCTATTTTGAATCGTTTGAATTGGATGTGGGAAGCATATCCATTTAATGATAGAGATGTGTTAGCAATGCAAAAATCTGTTGCATTAGTAGCAGCATCATGGGAAATTTTTGGAGGATTATTAAGAGGGATTCCAACAGTATTAATTCCCAAAGATGAGGTAATTGATCCAGCATTACTTTGGAAAAATTTAGTGAGAAATAAAGTAAGCTATTTTTTGTGTAATCCAGTACTGATTCAGGGCATGATTGAACAGAGAAGTATGCATAAGGAAGATGAATTATGTTTGAGATTAGTGACTACCAGTGCCGAACCAATATCTGTTGGATTGGTTTGCGAATGGAAGAAAACTTTTGTAGATGTTCCCTTGTTAAATTTATATGGTGCAACGGAATGTTCATCAAATGCATTAGTTTATGATACAGAAGAATTGGATGAATACAATAAAAGGGTACCAATTGGCAAGCCTCTTTCAAATGTACGTATATATGTTCTGGATGAATATGGTATGATTGTACCATATGGAGTAATTGGTGAAATGTGTATAGCAGGTGATTGCCTTGCTAAAGGATACTTAAATCTAAGTGAACTTAATAAAGAAAAATTTGTAAATATTCCTTACAATAATGATTTTGTATATAGAACTGGAGATTTAGTTCGCTACATGGAGAATGGACAAATAGAAACGTTTGGACGTAAAGATAATCAGATAAAAATCAGAGGATTTAAAGTAGAATTAAATGAGGTAGAATATGCATTATTGAGGTATGTTGGTATTAAACGATGTGTTGCCAAAGTATTTGAGGATAAAAAAGGAAATAAATCCCTTGTAGCATTCATAGAGGGAAATGCGGATGATTTTAATGCAGGAGATATCCGCAATTTCCTTAAAGAGTATTTGCCAGACTATATGATACCTTCTAGATTCATCGTGCTAGATAAGTTGCCAAGAAATGCTGCTGGGAAGGTAGATCGAAAAAGTCTTGGGGATTCCGAAGTGCTTATTGCAATAGAAAGTGAAAAAGCGTACAAGACACCACAAACAGCAATGGAAAAGGCATTGTGCGAAATTTGGGAGGAACTTTTAAATGTGAAAAACATTGGAATAGAAAGCGATTTTTTTGATTTAGGAGGGCATTCTTTGTTGGCAATGCAATTGGCTTCAAAGGTATATAGTGTGTTTCAGGTTGAATTGGCAGTTCGCACTATATTTGAGCATCCAGTGATAAGTGAACTAGCACCGATTATATCCGAAGAATTAGTGATAAATAATTTGGAAAGAAAGGGAAATGTATGTATAGGTAAAGAACAAAAATCTGAGATGATTGCAGAAATTCCAATTATGGTAACCCAAAAATTATACTTAAATGAGTGGGATAATATGGTAGAACCAGAGTATTTTAATATAACAAGAATATTGGATGTACCAGAGGAATTTAGCGTGAATAAGCTAAATCAGGCATTAACAGTCATGTATAAATCTCATTATTGTCTAAGGACAGAATTTGTACGTCAAAATGAGGAATGGCATCAAATTATTAGTTCAAAAGAGTTTCCAGGTATAACTACATATAATTTTGTGGTTGATTCAGAAAATCAGCAAAAGCAAATTCTTGAAGAATATACGGAAAAGCTACAGCATGGATTTAAGTTTGATGAGGCACCATTGTTTAAAGTAGTATATCTGAATTTTGGGAGTGGAAGTAAATCCAAATTGATTGTTGTCTTTAGTCATATGATTGTAGATGGCTATACTGTAAGTATGTTTGTAAAGGAAATGGCAGATATTTATGGACAGATTAACAATAATATTCAGATTTCTGTTAGAAATGAAAGTAAATCTTTATATTGGTGGGCAACAGAATTAGTAAAATATTCTTATTCAGATTCGGTTAAGGAAGAATTAAAATATTGGAAAAATCTTCCATGGAGTAAACTCGTACCAATTCCATATGATTATCCAGAAAATCAGAATAATAATTTCTTATATGAATCGGCAGTTATAAATTGTATTATGGATGAACAGGATACAAGAAAATTGAAGAATGCATTAAAAAGTGGACTTGCTGTTGAAACATTAATACTATTTGCCTTGCAAGAAGCTGTTGGTGAATGGAGTGGTAGTGAGTATATCTTTTTGTCAGCTATGGGGATCGGAAGGGATGTAATTCTAAATGGACATAGCATTGATTTAACTAATACTTTCGGATTTATGGCAATTACACGGAAAATCTTTACTAAAAGGATAAAAGGGGATTTGATGAAAAAATTGAAACACTATATTGATGAGATATCTCAAATTCCTAATCATGCTTATGGATATTCCATTATTGATGAATATCTATATAATGGAAGGCTCACACAGGAGGAAGGAATGGCTTTTACTAATGTTGGTCTGAACTATCGTGGAGAAATGAATCAGAAAGTTTTGGGTTCTGGATTTTATTTGGCTGAAAATAGTACAACAGTTGGGATGAATAGTAAAAATAGAATGTTAGGTGGTTCTTGTAAAATTATGGTTAATGGTGCAATTATAGAAAACCACATTATGCTTACATGGGTATATTTTAAAAATATGCACAAGAAAGAAACGATTAAATTTTTAGCTGATCATGTACGGAATATTTTACATGATATTGCTGAGATGCTATAATTGAATGAAAGGTATGTATCGAAGTGGTTTAGTTACTTCGATATATACCTATTATTGATATTTTATAAAAAGGTACTTTGTGATGACGAGATTTTATATAGTTAATATATCGAAAGTTTTACTTTTTGACTTATACTGTGATGATGCAACTAAAGTTTCTAGAGAGTGTATGACTAGAAATGATTTTATAAGAACTGTTGTAGGAAAACAACTGTTAAAGTATGTTTTAATGAGAGAGTTCCACCGGGAAATTAGATATGATGAAATTAAGATTGGAAAATATGGAAAGCCATTTTTAGAAGGATATCCAGATGTATATTTTAATATTTCTCATTCTTATGAAAAAGTAGTTTGTGCAATTAATAAATGCCCAGTTGGTATTGATATTGAATATATGAAAAACATTGAATTTAGACAACTGGCAGATAAATTTTTTCACTCAAATGAAAGTCTATTCATTAATACAGAAGAGACAAATGCTGCTTTATTTAGATTCTACAAATTGTGGACACTAAAAGAAAGTTATATTAAGTGTATCGGCATGGGATTAAGTAAACAGTTAGATTCTTTTTATATTGATATAGGACAGAATGATGAAATTATTGTATATGATATGAACGATATAGAGTGCTCAAAAAAATATAAATTTTATAATATGCAGTGTTACAATGATTATCAGCTTTCCATATGTTCAGAATATATGGATATAGACAGGGAGGGTCAAATATTAGATTATAAATGCTTGGCTAACTATTTATCAATAAACAAAAGGCATTAGCTAAGGGAATGCTGTAAACAGATGTGGATTTTAATGCAACAATAATGGTATTGAGATCTGGGTGCTTACCCATACACTCCGATATCATCCCTGCCAGTTCATCAGCACTGGGCTGATTGTTACTGAAATATGAGGAGATGTACTTGTTTTCGTCAAAATTTATAGTATAAACAGTGTTGGATTTTGAACTTACATCAATATCAATGAACAAAGTGGATATATCATTGATTTTAATGATGTTATTACACTCCTTTCTGAACTGGATTTGTGAAACCTAAAGCAAAAGCTTTATTTTGTTCCGTATATGGTGACCGAAACCTGACACAATCAGCATTCACTCAGTCAGCATTTTTTGCTTGTGTTAATGGTTGAGGATGCGACTTCTGTGTAAGTGGAATGTGTTAGGCTACATGCATCTGGACAGTTACGGACTAAGCCAGCTGAAAGGAGAAAAAGCAGTGTATTCGGACATTAGACTCTGCTGATATCATACCACAAGATAAGTTGCATTGATAAGTAACTATTAATTGTATAGATGGAATTGGATGATGGAATTTTTTCTTAGATGTCCTTACCTCCATACCATATAAAAGAATAAGTCTGTACTCCCATTTTTTTTGGATACAAACTTATTATACAAGGAGAATGATTATGAAATTATTTTGTATACCATATGCAGGTGGATCTAGTACAATATACTATAAATGGAAAAAATGTTTTCCTGAATTTATAACTATAATTCCTATGGAATACAAAGGACATGGACGGCGTTTGGCAGAATTAATGGATTGTAGTATTGAAGAAGTTGTGGATGATTTATGTGTCATTGTTTCACAATATCTTGATGGAGAAGACTATGCTTTTTATGGACATAGCATGGGAAGTATTGTTGCGTTTGAGATGTATCATAAAATGAAAAAGGAAGGATTTAAAGAACCGAAACATATTTTTTTTTCAGGACATGCTGCTCCAGAATGTGCTAACAATGGGTTAGTAAAACATTTACTGACAGACGAGAAATTAATAAATGAGATTGTGAAAATGGGAGGTTTTTCAAAAAAGATAATGCAAGAAAAAAAGTTGGTTACAACGATGTTACCAATACTAAGAAATGATTTCAAAATAATTGAAACATACCAATATAATCATAATAAAGAAAAAATGGATTGTCCTATATCTATTTTATACGGAATCAAAGATATGATTGAAGTAAATGATTTGAAAATGTGGGAAAAATATACCACAAATAGCAGTTCATTTTATGGTTTTGATGGTGACCATTTTTTTATTAATGAATATTATCCAGTTATTGCAAAAATAATAAATAACATCTTAGGCACACAACAAATACCAAAGAGAGAATATAAAGTGTTTGGAAAAAGCAACCATTTTTTTAAAAACTTTGGTTCAATTTGAGAGTTATAATATGACAAATAGAAGGTTATTAAATATATAATAATTTTCAGTATATTTATTTTAATGTAAGTGAAAATTACAAAATTTATAAAATAAAGGTAACTGTTCAGCCCCCCTCATTCAGATATTCCAGAATATACATAATATCTAATAATTTGTATATCACTTTTGCAGGTTCTGAATAGTTACAAATAAAGAACTGTTTTATGTATAC
>CAMWUK010000009.1 GCA_947177415.1 uncultured Clostridiaceae bacterium | reverse complement strand
TTGTTTAACCGCAATGAAGCAAAAAGGATTAATGAAAGGCTAAGAGAACTTGAACAGGATAATATTGACAACAAAGTCTAAGATAAAGATAACATGGCATAATTTTAAATAAATAAAAATTTATGCAAGGATTTTCTCTTAACAATCGTATTATAAGTGAAGTATATAATAAAACACTTAAAATCATAAGGAGGTAGAGGTAAAATGAAGAAATTAATTATGTTTGGAGTATGTAATGCATTGTTGTTATCCATGTCAATAGGAACACCAATACTTAGTTCCCGTTCTTTTAAACAAAAACAGGCAGAACCCATAAAAAATATCCGAGTATGTGATAGTAAGAACAATATTTGTAAAGGGTATTCTGATGCAGACCATGATAGCATATGTGATAATTGTCATAATATATCACATAACAAAAATCACCACACCACAAACAAAAAAACAAATACTTGCAGAGTTACAAGTCCAAAATCGCATCACTCAGAAAATCATAACCATAATAACCATCACAGATAAATATAGTATGGTAGTATATTTTTTATTTGTAACTGTTCAGAACCATGAACAGTTACGTTTAAGCTCATATTAATTCGCCTTCGGCGAAGGAGCTTAAACATTACATAATTTACTTTTTCTTACGAAACACGCAGTAAATGCGTGTTTCTACCTGAATAGTTACCTTTATTTTTCAAATACAATTCTTAATCAGATACATAGGTTACCTATTTAGAAAATACAAGAGGAGGTGCGTAAATGCGGAGCGAAATCGAAGTAAACCATGCAATTGAAAAATATGCGGATATGATACAGCGGATTTGCTTTTATTATTTGAAAAATCAATCAGATACAGAAGATGTATTCCAAAATGTTTTTATGAAATATATGCTACATGATAAACCATTTGATAATAGTGAACATGAAAAGGCATGGCTGCTTCGTGTAGCCATCAATGCTTGCAAAGATTATTTGAAAAGTTTTTTCCGGTGTAATGCAGTTTCCTTAGATGCATTACATGAAATAGAAGCAGAAGTTCCTGAAAACCACAGGGAGGTATTAGAAGCTGTTCTATCTCTTCCGGATAAATATAAAGATGTCATTTACCTACATTATTATGAAGGATATTCAGCAGCCGAAATTGGAAAAATTCTTAAAAAAAAGAAAATACCATTTATTCCCTTCTTTCCAGAGGGCGTGAAATGTTAAAGAAAAAACTGGGAGGTGATGGAATTGACAAATAAAATACATGACGCATTTGATGATATTAAAGCAGATACTCAGTTGAAAGAAGCAACAAAACATTTTTTATTTGTAAAACGCAAAAAAAATATATCCTTATTTCACCATTCAATATTTCCAAAAATACTTGCTGCAGTTTGTGCCATACTATTTCTTACAGCAGGGATAAAAGGATACACATGGATTCAAACACCAGTCTCTTATGTGAGTATTGATGTCAATCCATCTATTGAACTTGCATTAAACCATTTTGATAAAGTGCTGTCTGTGACTGCATACAATACGGAAGGGGAAGAAATATTAAAAGGGTTGTCCCTTAAAGGTAAAAAATACACAGAAGCAATTAATACAATTATGGAAAGTAATGTTATGAATTCATACCTCACAGATGATGCAGAACTTGTCTTTACAATAGCAACAACGAGTGACCATGAAAATAAATTAAAAAAGGGAGTAGCTAGCTGTTCCTGTCATACGAAACATAACACTCAAAGTATTAGTACAGATATTGAGGTTGTTTCTAAAGCTCACGATAATGGATTGTCATTAGGAAAATATTATGCTTATCTACAGCTAAGCCAATATGATGATACAATAACAATTGATGAATGTAAAGATATGAGTATGTCGGAGATACATCATTTAATCTATGAACATGTACATGGAACAAAACATGACAAAAATTTAGATAATGACAATTTAGATAAAAATTGTTATGATAAAGACCATGATTCAAACAGAGGATATGGAAATGAATGTGACAAAGACAACAACCATCACCATTACAATTCAAAAAAACATCATCATTAAAGTCAAATGACGTATTTCATACAGCGGTTTTACTGAGACTTCCCGCTTAATTACCTGCCTATAGTAATTACTTCTGATATTTGTATTGGAAATAATGTGATAATTGGATCATAAAGGGACAACAGCAAATATGCTGTGTCCCTTGTGTGTAAAAAAATATGTCACTATAAATCCTTCATATAACCGCCCCACTCCATAAGCAAATCAATCTAGCTCTATTTATTGTAGTGAAAAAGTTACTGATACATTACCTTCACCCAGAATATTTTTTAATTCCTCTGCTGACAATCCCTGTACCTTTCCAAGTCTTGTAAAATTCCAAGTGTTTTTATCATAATAAATAGTAATCTGATTTCCCTGATACAAAATTACATCTCCTGCTTCGGTAGTAATTCTCTGATCATTAGTTGGAAGGGTATTCCCCAAACTTCCGACCTTTTCGAAATTTCCATAATCATGCATATCTATTGTAATATCTGACTTCTTTAAAATTTCTAAGAACGCTTTTGCTGAAGAATTATTTTCCAGTACTACCATTATTTTTTGACCATTTATGTAGAGAAAAATTGTATCATCCGTTTTATTATCTTTATCAGTATCTTCTGATGGTATCTCACTAGGCTGTCCGGTTGGCGTACTATCGGGTTGCTCTGTTGGTGACACAACAGGCTCATCTGGTTGTGTTGTAGACATATTGTCCTTTTTTTCACCCTCACTTGCAGTATCTTTCAAAAAAGACACTTTTGCTTTCCCTTTTCCTACCTCCTTTGCAAGCCCTGCAGGATTTTCAATATATCCAATCCTTGTATATTCATAACTTGTACGGAAGGTATCATAAAATAGTACAATACAATTGTTGCCATATAGCATAAGATCTCCCGTTTTGATGATACCAACCTTCTTTTCTTCTTCTGAAAATGTGCTGTTTGCATAATAATATTTTTCATTGCCATTTAATTCTTTCATGGTAATTGTTTTTGGGAGTTTCTCATAAAACTCCTGACCAGCTTTGGTATTATATACTTTTGCCACAAAATCTTTTCCATTAACACGTATAATAAATGATTTCAATTTCTTCTGTGTCTTATGCTTTACATTTATTGTTATATTATAAGATTTTTTATAAATTTTCCCACCTTTTTTCCTTTGATAAGAAACTTTAGCTTTTATTTTACAGGTTCCTGCATGTTTTGCTGTAACCTTACCTTTTTTATTTACAACAGCTACCAGTTTATTAGAACTAGAAAATACAACACTTATAATGTATTTTCCTGAAACTTTAACTTTATAACTATTGCCTTCTTTTAGAGATATTTTTTTCTTACTTGTAATCTTCGGAATTGTTCTGGCAGGCTCAGCATAAACTTCACTCTTTATAAATACACCATCCGCAAACATAACTACCAATATGAATGCAAGGACACATCTGCAAACGAAACAACTTCTCTTTCTTTGATTCATATTCTTCGCCTCGCTTTTATTTTTCTAATGAAAATTTAACCTGAACATTACCATTACCCAGAACATTTTTTAGTTCCTCTTTTGACAATCCCTGTACCTTTCCAAGCCTTGTAAAATTCCAAGTATTTTTGTCATAATAAATAGTAATCTGATTTCCCTGATACAAAATTACATCTCCTGGTTCTGTAGTAATTCTCTGGTCATTAGTTGGAAGGGTATTCCCCAGACTTCCAACCTTTTCAAAATTTCCATAATCATGCATATCTATTGTAATATCTGACTTCTTTAAAATTTCTAAGAACGCTTTTGATGAGGAATTATTTTCTGGAAGTATTTCCAGAATATTTTCACCTATATGTGCATAAATCATCTGCATTTCACTCTCCTTGTTCTGTACTTCTAATGGCTGTTTTTTTTTATTAGGAAGTATACATCCACTCCCCAACTGTCATCTCTATTTTCTTCGTAGGCAGTCTGTACCAATTCGGTAATATTGTCCACTCCTGAAAAATATCCAACAAGTGTTGCTGATATGCCTGCATCTGCTACATCTTTAAAGTAAAGCCGCAACTGTCCATCACTAAATAAATATAGTTCTCCTGCATGAATTTGTGATACTTCCACCTCATCATCCCTGCTGTAAGTACCTCTGATATTCTGTGCCACATATCCATCTTTTTCCTCGTATGTGTAGGTTGGAAAACGCATTTCCTCTTCAGATAAATATCCTAAGATAGTGTCTACTGCTGCATTATTATACATATCTATTGTATAATCTGTATTATCATTTAAGCCAATCTTAGCAGTTACTACACCACTTAACAACGAACCATCATAAGGTGTTTTTGTATCATTTCCTTCACCAGAACCATTTGGATGCAGCACTTCTTCTGGCGGTTCTTCTACTTGTTTCTGCTTCTGGTTACATCCCACAAAACCAAACACACATATACAAATAATAATTGATAATAAAAATTTCTTTATTTTCATATTATACCTCCATTCTGTTCCATTAAACCAATCATGTTTACTGTTTTCAATTTTTTTCCAAAAATCCATGCAAAGAAAATAAATGTTAGTGGTACTGTAAGAAAAGGAATTACACTTCCTGGCAGGCAGAATGCAGTTTTAAATTCCCCAATGCCAAATGACCGGAATATCATTCCTATTAATCTGTCGCTAAACAATGCAGATAGAACAGTTCCCATTACTGCCCCCAGCATAGCAACAAGGAAGAAGCGTAATGCAAATGACAATCGGAGTTTCTTTTCAGACAACCCCATGCTTCGGTAAATTGCCAAATCAGTTATCTCTGATAAAATCATTTTATTTGCAAGCAGTGCTGTTGTTAGCAGCATAATACCTGCTGAAATCATATAAACTGCTGCTATCATCCAATGCATTATGCTAATGATTCCATCTAGTCCAGACCAGCTATTGGTGTGGACATCAATGTTCTTGTAATGTTTTTCTAAATATTCATAAGCATAATCCCGCATACTTCCATCTTCCAAAATATAATGTTTACACCAAATAAAACCTGTTATATCACCAATCTGGGAATATCCAGAGGTACTCATTCCAATATTATTTCCCATTCCATTGGCACATTGATAGATACCAGAAATCTGGTATTCCTCCATTTTTCCAGCGGCTGATACTTTTACAGAATCACCAATATCTACATCTAACTCATTTACTACAGTATCTGTAACAAGAATTTCTTTTCCCTCTGGTGCCTTTCCTTTTAAAATATGAAACCATTTGGCATCGCTCAATATATTAGCTGTATACTCTTGACCATTTACGGTAACACTTTCCATTGCCAGCTCATACTGTTTCGTGATAGGCGAATACCAGTGAATTACTCTTTCAATTTCATCCATCGGAACAGAACTATGAAAGGGCTGTACACCTAAATCATGCTCTGCCACGCTAAAGGCATTCATTAAACCTTCTCCATTCCTGCCAAGCCAAGTATTCATGTGACTAATTATACCAAGAAAAAAAGTAAGTACAATTGATATCAAACATAGAGCTATATACTTTTTCTTATTTGCTCTTATTTCACGAATAGCAATATCACAGGATAAATACTTCTTTCTAATAGGAGATATAACCCGTTTTTTAACCCTTGTTTCCTGTAATATCTGCATAGGATGAATCCCAAGGATTTTACTTGTTTTTCTCCACAACACAAACATATTCCATACCACCAAAACTACTAATACAGGTATGATTTTTTCAAAGGGTACTCTTATATCAATCAGCATACCTGTAGAAGAAACCATGCTTTTTGCAATTCTTCCAGCACACCATTTACAGGGCAGAACCCCTAAAAAAATTCCACATACAGCACTGCTGCCATACAGCAATAAATAAACTTTTTGTATTATTTTTCCTGGAAGTCCTATAGTTTTTAAAATTGCCATATCTTTTCTTTCCTGAATCACAACCATTTCTATACTATGGACTGTTATAATCATACAGACAAGAAAGAGTATGATAGAAAAAACAATCATAAAACCTGCTAATATGTTTTGTAATAAAAGCATATAACTTAATATAGAATCTTTGTGGTATGTAAACTCTGTATACTTGGCAAGTTCAGTTTCTTCTATCAATCTTTGGTAGAATTCTGTATCTGAAAATCCACGTTCTACAGCTTTAGCAATATGTATCATAGCTCCTTCTTTTGCTAACTGGTCATTTTCATTTACCTTTTGTATTTTCTTACACAATTCATTATAATCTGAGGTATTTATAAGAAAGCTTTTCATATCAATCATAGAGCTTCCCATAAAAGCATCTTCAAAATAACCTGCTATCCTAAATTTTTTCTTACCACTATTTCTTGTCAATTCAAAAGTGATGGTATCACCTGTTTTTACATTATATAGAGACTGCATCCCACAAGATACATAAATGGTTCCTTGTTCAATTTCTATTCTTGCTGTTTTTTCGCCATTTTCCTTTATAAAATGATAAGGGTTCTTTTCCTCATAAACCATTAATTGTCCTTCATTATCTGAATACTTTCCATTTATCTCATATCCTGCATAAATAATTTTTTGTTCCGTTACAGTTCCCACTTCAGAAATTTTACTTATATCATTTACTAAATCCTTTGGATGATTACTAACCCATACTGTAAAATCTCCAAATCCTAAGCGGTTCATTTCTTCTACTACAGAGTTTTTTCCGCTATCATATAACACAAAAGAAGAAAATAAAAACAGTGCCAGTACAAACATCATAAGGAAAATAGAGACAATAGGGAATTTTTGTTTTTTCCAAGATGGTTTTAACAGCATTGCAATTTTTATCCGCATTTTATTCTTGCCCATACATATCCCTCTGCTTTCTACCAGCCTGACTTTCCAAGAAAATCTGACAATTTTTCTTCACGTTCTTTATCTGTTTCCTGATATTCGGACAAACAAAGTTCAGAAATAATATCACCATCTTCTATATACAAAATACGGTTTCCTCTTAAAGCTGCTTCCCTATCATGGGTAACAAGTAGAATGGTTTGTCCGTTCTTATGTAAATTTGTTAAAAGATTTAGCACTTCCTTTGTATTTGCCCTATTCAAGGCTCCGGTTGGTTCATCTGCAAACAATATTTGCGGGCTTCCCATAACTGCTCTGGCTACTGCTGCCCTCTGAGCCTGTCCGCCAGAAACCTCTGAGGGTAAATGATTTTTTACATGAATAAGGTTCATTTCTTGCAAGAATTTTTCTGTTTGTTCTTTTGCTTTGGCTTCTGACATAGAACTGTTTACTAACCCTGCCATAAGTATATTTTCGTAAAGGGTCAGATTACTGACAAGATGTGTTTTTTGAAATACAAAGCCAAATGCATCCCCTCGAAGAGTGGTTAATTTTTTTTCTGATAGCTTAGACAAGTTCTTACCATTATAATTAACTTCTCCATCTGTTACCTGATCCATTCCGCTAAGCATGTACAAAAGTGTGGACTTACCAGATCCTGAAGAACCCATGATAACCGTAAAATCCCCTTGATAAATAGAAATATTCAAACCATTTAAAACCGTCACTTCCCCATAAGTTTTTACAATATTTTTTCCAGATAATACAATATTGTTATTCTTCATGACTTTTCTCCACCTTTGCAATCATATAATCCAGACAGGAAAGCTGCCTTCTTTTATCTTGTAACCTTTCTTTTTGTATGCCTTTACATCTGCATAAAATTCTCTCTTGTCCCTTTTTATTTCCGGCTTTCTGGTAATCTATATACTGGTTAATCTGTATTTTTGTAGCTCCACTTTCTGATAATATTGTTCTTATATTCATTATAAATCCCCCTTGCAAAATAACAAATAGTTATGTAGAATATGTAATCATAGACAAAAACTATTTTAGAGGTGTCCCTTATGATTGAAACACGACTATTACAATACTTTTTGGCAGTTGCGGAAGAACAAAGTATTACCCGTGCTGCTAATTATTTACATATTACCCAGCCCACCCTTTCCAAACAGATGATGGATTTAGAGGAACAACTAGGTAAGCAGTTATTTATTCGTGGCAAGAAAAAAATCACTTTGACAGAGGATGGTTTGTACCTAAGAGGACGTGCCCAGGAAGTTGTTTCTCTTATAGAAAAGACGGAACATGATTTCAGAGAAAATGAGCAAAATATCTCTGGTGATATTCACATTGGCTGTGGTGAATATCAAAGTTCCTCTGCCATTATGAAGATAATCTGTGATATCAGAAGGGATTATCCTGACATACATTTTCATTTTTTTAGCAGCAATGCGGATACTATTCTTGAGCGTTTAGATAAAGGGTTGATTGATATAGGAATACTACTGGATCCGGAAATCACACCCCGTTATGATTATCAAAAACTACCTCTTATGGAAACTTGGGGTGTTCTTATGCCAAAGGATACCCCTCTTACTAAAAAGAAAAAACTAACCTTGGAGGATTTGTCAGGTATTCCTATGATTGTTCCAAGCCAGACCTCTAACAATAAACGTTTTGGACAATTATTTTCGGAACATCAAATTTCTTTAGATATCGTATCGACCTACAACTTAATTTTCAATGCAAGTCTAATGGTACAGGCAGGTATTGGCTATGCACTATGTATTGGTGGGTTAATTCCACCTAGTACAGAACATAATCTTATTTTCCGTCCATTAAACCCTGCAATTATATCAAATGTATACATATTCACGAAAAAATATCAAGTCTTTTCTAAAGCAACCAAATTATTTATTTCAAGACTGGAACAGGAGCTTCTTTAGAAGCTTCGTAACAGTTCAGCCGAGGGCTGAACTGTTACAAAGCTTCTGTTTTAATCTTGAAGAGTGGAAATTTGTTCATCTAATACCTCGATTTTGTATTGAATCTCATGAATATCATGAAGCAGTTCCTCTCGATGGTTTTCTAATATATTCAGTTCTTCCTCTTTGTTCTGTTTTTTTCTACATTCGCAAAAGCAGAACACTTCCTCTTCGCTGCATCCAGCATCTAACATGTTCTGTATCATATTATCTGTATGATTTGTTTCAAACATTATATAGCACACTCCATTTTTTTGTTTTTTATCACATTGGTGTTTTCCCTCAATACAATTTCTCCATTACACTCCATAACTGGATCATCCCATATTTCTTCTCCCAAACTATCTACTATAATTTTGCCTGATTTAGGATTTTTAATGGACAAAACATGACCTTGGATATTGGCATCTACCTCTGAATACTCAAATGCCAGATCGGTATCCTCCATGGTACAATTCACTAATTTCAAATTCTTACAATAACATAAAGGCTGTGTTCCTATAATTTTACAGTTTACTAATGTCAAGCCTTCTGAAAACCATCCAAGATATTCTCCTTTGACAACACTGTTACGAACGGTTACATTTTTGCTATGCCAAAAGGCATCCTTTGTGTCCAGTATGCTATCCGAAATTTCCAGATTCTCCATATACTGGAAGGAGTATTTCCCTTTCATCTTTACATTGTTTAATGTAACATGTTTGCTATCCAAAAACAGATATTCTGATGTAATCTCTGTATCCGTCAAAGTAATTCCTTGAGATTTCCAGCCAAATTCCTGTGAATTTATTTTACAGTTTTTTACTGAAATATTACTACATTCCCTTACTGCCTTAATACCTCCTAAAACAGAATCTGATATTGTTGCATCACAGGCATACCAAATTGCTGCACGGGTTAATTCATCCATTGTTACCTGATCCAAGGAAAATTTTCTCACATGCCATAACGGATAACGAAGGGAAAATTTACATTCTTTTAAATTCACATCTCTGGCTTCCTTTAACACAGACTCCCCATCTGCTTCTCCTGCAAAAACGCAATTTAATATATCTGCATTTTTTAAATTATACAATGCCCTTTCCTCATCATACTGCTTGTTCTTTATAATCTGTCTCATGGAAATCATCCTCCTTAATCATAATCAAACGCTTTTTTCCTGTTTTACTATCTGGCATAATACCTTCTACTATAAATATTTCATATATTATGTTATTAAGCTTCTTTTCTTGTAATAGAGCATCTAAATTGTTTTCCAGTTCTTGTTTTATATTTACTTTTGAAACAATATTTTCTGTTTCTGCCAACACTTGAAAGGTATGTGATGATGTCTGGACAAATTGGTAATCTAACAACCCCTCTATGCATAGTCCTTCCACCGATAGCGGATGTATAAATTCCTTGGTTCCATCTTCCTTTCTAAACCACATCACATCCTCATTCCGGCAAAGAAGGACTTCTGCCTTTGTAAAACTATATTTATCCTTTGGATTTTTGTTCCTTATCTGAATCTTATCTGATATATGATAACGGATAAGAGGCTGGGAATAATTGTATAGACATGTTATATACATTTCCCCATCTAACACCTCTACTATATTCATATCATCAAACAGATACATACCATCTTCTATGCTCCCCTCCACACCCAATGCCAATGATTCACTGGCACCATAGAAATTAATAACCGGACATCGAAATGTGTTCTCCAAATATTTTCTCAATCCTAAATTTAATGGCTCTCCACAGGAAATGACCCGGTTAACACAAATGCTGTTGTTCCTAGGATTATCCATCTCTTCTGCAAGCATTTTAATAGCAGATGGATATCCGATAATAATATTCGGATTAAATTCTTTTACTATTTTCTTCCACTGTGCTATTGGTGTATTAATATCCAAAAAGTGTTGGGAACATTTGAGTCCCCTTACTCCATCTCCAATTGCCATAGCTCCACCATATCTGCCATCTGTTGCCGCAATATATAGAATCTTTGGCTTATCCCTCAATAACTTTATGATATCCTTCCATGTCATTCCCCAAAATGCTCCTCTAATAATCCCAGTCAGCATTTGTTCCCATGCTTTTTCATCATAAACGAAGTATCTTGGTTTTCCCGTACTTCCTGATGAATGAACCACATGATATTGCCCTTGATATAATGCTTGCTTTTTATCCTTATCAAATTCAGCAAGTTCTTTTTGTTTGATTTCTTTCTTTGTTACCAATTCGTCAAAATGCTCCATCAATATCTTTTTGTTCATAACAGGAAATTGTTGTAGTGGAACTGAATTGATATTTTCGCTGGTTATTCCTGCTTTTTCAAAAGTTCTTTTATAATACTCTGAATGAACATAAGCATAACAGAGTAATTTTCTAAGTTTCTTTTGTTGTAATCTATGTATATGATTTCTTGGTTTGTTTACATTTCTCTTTGCACACCAAAGAGAAAACAGTAATCGGGTGTAACCCATCTACATCACCTCCTGTTATTGGTCTAATAAACGAAAAACAAATGCTTTATCATAATTTTCCCGATGATAATAGATTACAGTAAGTGCCTTCTGATCAAACACTGCACTCCATTCAGTAGACTCAAATTCACCAAAATTTCCTTTACTTACACTACTTAATGTATTTCTTACCTGCTCTGCATCCATAACATTATTTTCCTGTAGTGCATCTTGTAAAATGCCAAATCTTGTATGGGACTGTTTTGTTCCGATTCCGTTTTTCTCTCCTTTAGCCAAATAATAATTGGTAAGAATAGGAGTTTCTATTACCTGCATCTGATTATTTATATACTCTACAGCAACACTCTTTCCCGTATTATCTGCAATGGCTAAATGTACCATATAATTCATAGAAGCATGAAAATCATATTGTTTTAATATTTCGATTGCTTCCTCTACGGTAGCTGCCCTATTTAACAGCAAACGAATTGCAGTGGTAGTGGTAATATCCGTCTTATCTGAATTTTGAGAAATCGTATCTGAATCCTGAATCATATTAACTGATACACATAACCCCTTTTCATTCATTCCATCCAATGGTGCATATAAAGATGCAATCTTTAGTGTTTCCTCACCCATAAAATTAGATGCAAAACCTGCTCCCTGTTTTACAAAATCCAGATTCACTGTAGAAATAGAAGCATACTCATTTTCTGGATAACAAGCTACTACCATAGCATCACAAGTATCCCAATCAAAGTTTCTTCCAAAGTAGTAACCTCCTTCTTTATTTTTCACAGATATGGTACTGCAACCAAATGCCATACCTTCAAAGGATAAGCCATTCACCTCGCCAAGCAAAGTAGTTGTTAAATACTTCAAAACCTCTGCATCTGATTTTGCCCCACCCTGCTCCAGAAATTTATCAAATCCATAATCTCCTTTTAAACGGACAACTGAAAAACCAGATTCCAATTCATTAATGGTGTCTGTCATGGTAATATACTGTTTTTCCGTTTTGTTTTGTGTTTCCATATTATACACAGATTCCTCTTTTATAACATCACTTCCACAACCAGAAAATATACTTACTATTATGGCAATTCCTATAAATAATTTTCTTTTTCTCACATTGCACCTTCTTTCTTAAAAATTGTAATAACAAAAACTTCGTAACAGTCCTTAACTTTGATTTTATTTTACTTTATGTTTTTTATAATAGCAAATACCTATGTTGAATATATTAACATAGGTTTTAGGCATATAATAAAATAAACAAATTTGTAACTATTCATGGTTTTGAACAGTTACAACATAAGATAAAATAAACAAAACAAAAAACCTCTTTGTAATTAAATCATGCATTTAACTACAAAGAGATTTTTTATCTAAAAAATACACTTCAATTACCCAATCAGTACCCTTTTTCCTTCAAAAGCAAATCCATATTTACGGATCTGATTCTTTGCAAATCCTCTTGCGAGCAAATCAGATTCATACTTCTTTTCCTCTATCTGAGCAAGGGCAGATTGTACAGTATCCTCCAAAGTATTTTCTTTTCTTGGATTAAACACTTTAAATTCTATAATAATCGCATCTTCTTCTTTATTCTTTATTCTTTGGCTCTATTATCACATCATATCTGCCAAAACCGCTTTCGCGGTTGGAGGTTATCACATATTTTCCTGTAAGATCTACAAGTAACCCAAGGACAAAACCATGATAAAAACGCTCTGGCTGTGATCTTGCTGGCTTGTTTCCAGTGTCAAAAGTACTGAATATCTCTTGTGCAACAATATTTATATATTCATTCATTAACTCTATATCATCCTCAAACAACGATTTTACAAAATCATTGTAATCCCACTTTACTTTAGAAAACCATCCCCGTACCAGTTTGTAAAACATTCGTTCTGTTTCATGGTTTGTTATTGTTAATTCATATAATGGTTCTTCATTTGTTTCGATTAAGTTTTCTTGTTCATGACTCAGAACTTTTAAATAACCACTGGCAACAAGCAGGCTCCAGATAGCAGCATCGTCATTATCTAACTGGTTATACACAATCTGTTCATCAATAGGGCAACTGATTATTTCTCCTTTTAACAGTGATTCAAAGGTTGTCTTTACTCTTGTACCACCCTCCCGGATAAGCTTTCCTACCAATCCATTACTGCTGGTATTCGCCCAGTAAGTTCCGATTTTTCCTTTATCCAAATAATTTATTATAGACCATGGATTATAAATATCTGTTTGATTTCCAAATACAAATCCATCATACCACCACTTTACTTCCTCTTTTTTATCCCCATATCCATAATTACTTAGTGCAGTAAATACTTCTTCTTCTGTAAAGCCAAAATCTACCGCATATTTGTCAGATGTAGCAGTAACAACTTCAAGATTATTTAAATCTGAAAATATAGATTCCTTGCTTACTCTGGTAATCCCTGTCATTATAGCTCTTTCCATGTAAGGATTTGTTTTAAATGTGGAATTAAACAAACTTCTAGTGAATCCTACCAATTTCTCCCAATATCCACCTACATAAGCCTCCTGCATAGGAGTGTCATACTCATCCAGCAGGATAATTACTTTCTTTCCATAATAACGGTGCAGATATTCAGATAATTGATACAAAGCCATTGGTGCATCTAACTGGTCCATATCAAAAGCCATTTTTTCATAATATATCTTTTCTGTTTTTGACAACACTTCACTTCCCAGTAAAAAAGAACATTTTTGAAATTGTTTCATTAGAAGCTGCCTTATCCGATAAGAGGCTGTTTCATAATCTCCCTCTTTCACATTTGCAAAAGACAAGCTAATTACTGGATAAGTCCCCTGTATACTTTTATATTTCGCATCCTCCCAAATAGCAAGTCCCTCAAATAAATCTTCCCTGTCTACATAATTTAAAGAGAAAAAACACTCCAACATACTCATATTCAAAGTTTTACCAAATCGGCGGGGACGGGTAATTAAAGTCACACTATCTCCTTCTTCCCACCATTCCTTAATAAAAGAAGTTTTATCAATATAAAAATAATGTCCACTGCGTATTTTTTCAAAATCTTGTATCCCTATTGCTACTGTATCTGCCATATTACCGCCCCCTAAAAAAATCCATTATACTAATCTCTTTAGTATTAGTATAACGGATTTTATGAAAAATGAAAACTATTCTATATACTATGCATTTGCGATAAACAAAACTGTAATCATAGCCAATCCTGTTACTTCAATTATCAGTCCAATTATATTTACAATAGTAATGGATTTTTCTTTATAAATCTTCTCAAGAATCTTTGCCAGCGATATTCCAATTATTCCACCCAACGTATTGTCAATAATATCTGTTATATCACTTGCCCCTATAGCAAAGATATACTGAAAACTTTCAAATATAAAGCTAATACACAAACCAAAAAGCATCTTTAATAAGAATGTCCATTTCGGTTTAAAAAAATGTATATAAACACCTAATGGAACAAAAACAAGAACATTATAAATCACTTCCTGCAAATGAAAGTTCCTTCCAACTTCATTTGCGTAATGAAATGGAATAACATTAATACTTCGGATCGTATCCATTTTACTGATATCAATCTGGAACTTAAACAAAATTAGCCAAATTAAAAGAAAGAAATATACTCCAAATACAATAAATGCCATATTCTTTTGCTTTTTTGAAACTTCAAACATCTCCTATATCTCCTTACCAATTATTCGCAACTTTTATTACGAACTGCTGCCACAGCCGGTTCATTGCTTGTGTGCAATCTTTGTCATTGATTTATTATACATAATGAAAGTCTTATATGCAAGCCATTCATTTACTCAAATTTCACAACAGAGTTTGAGTGCAAGAACTAATTTAGACAAAAAAATAACTCCTACCAATGATGTTATTCATCATGGTAAGAGTTGCTATTATATGTAATAATATGCGGATATTTGACATATTACATACATTAATTACAGCTCCAGCCGCCCGTCTGCCAAGTGTAGTGTTCTTGTTCCGTAAGCAGCTATAGAATCCGAATGTGTCACCTGTAAGATCGTAATATTTTTTTCAACATTAAGTCTTGTAAAAAGCCTCATAATTTCCTCACTGGACTTACTGTCGAGATTTCCGGTAGGCTCATCCGCAAGAATAATTTCGGGATTTATCATAACAGTACGTGCAATTGCCGTCCGCTGTTGCTGTCCACCCGAAAGTTCACGGGGATAGGATTTCCTCTTGTCAGACAAACCTGTTATCTTGATTATTTCTTCCAGCTCATTCTTGAAATCTTTCTCCCTCTTTCCACTCATCAACAGTGGAAGCACAATATTTTCCTCAACAGTAAGATTCTGTACAAGATTATAAAATTGAAAAACAAAACCTATCTTCTCCCGCCGTATTTCCGAAAATTCCTTATCATTTAATGATGAAATATCCTTTCCTGAAAGATAAATACTACCACCATCTGCCTTATCCAAACCACCAATCAGATATAACAATGTAGACTTTCCACTTCCTGAAGCTCCCATCAGTGATACAAATTCCCCATGCTTGATTTCAAGACTTACACCATCAAGAACTGTTATACGGTTATCGCCACTGCCAAAACCCTTGTTAATATTCTCAACCTTAATTGCTTCCATTTAACTGCCTCCTATTCATATTTCATTTGTGCTGCGGTATTAATTTTGTCGATTTTTTTCACCGTTCTTTTTACTATCAACAGTGTAACCGGATACAACAGGATCAAAAACAGTACAGGCTGTATGATATATGGCAAAATATCCTGCTCCTCTCCTGTGATAGAGTTAACAAACCGGAATATCATAACATATAACAACATTGCCGAACCAAATGCCACAACAGTTGAGATAAACAATGACACCACCGTTTCAGAAAACAGCATTTTCTTTAACTGTGTACGGCTCATGGAAGTGGAATGTAATATGGCAAATTCCCTCCGTCTCTGCTCAAAGCTGATGCTATTATTTGTGGCCATTAGGATTAGCATCATCACACAACCTATCATTACAATCATATATAACATTCCGATCACACCACTTTCTTCCCGAAGTGAGAAATACTCTTGGGCAGTGTACACCTTTGCATACTTATCCATCATCAGGGTCTTAATTTTCTGTGAAAATTCCTCTGCCCTTTGGGGATCCTCTAACCGCACAAGTTCTGTAGCCGGATAGTCATAATATATATGCTTGTACTTTTCCAGACTTATCACAATTCCATTTCTTACATTAAGGGTTGCTGCATTGGTGTCACATTCCCCTGCTGCCGTAAGCTTCAATGTTACAGGACGCTTTCCCTTTGCATTCAATGTAATTTCCACACAATCACCTTTAGAAATATGTAGCTGGTTCATTAGTTTTTTGTCAAGAAATACTTCATCTTTTCCAATTTTATTGGGCAGTCCTTCTACTCCCTGATAAATGGAAAATGGTTTATTATAACCAATTACTGGTGCTTCTTCCCCAAGAAGTTCTCCATTAATCTTAACATATTCGTCATGCTTATAGACAAACTCTGCTTCATCTACGCCATCAAGCTGGGAAATAAAGCTATATTCCTTTGTTTTTTTGCTCATCTGCAAAATTATGATATCACCTGCATTCTCATCTAACCTAGTGAGTTCGCTAATGCCTACTGACAGCATGATAACCGCACTTACCAGCCCCGCAACAATTGCATACAGTACTGTACTGCTTACAATCATCTTTTTTGTGTGAATATTTTTCAATGCCAGTTTCGCAATGGGATTTCTGCAATTTTTAAAAAGCTTACAAACTACTGTGACAGCTATTGGAATTGACATCGCCAGTCCCGCCACAAATGCGGCTAATCCAGTAATAATAGCAAACGGATTTGTTGAAATAAAACCACACAAAAGCCCAATAGCAAGTAAAAATATGCCAACCACTGATTTTGATTTCGAGAGAGTATATGAAGTATTTTGATTGCCAAAAATAATATCACGTATTGGAGTTTTTACTGCACCTAAAATTGCTTTTATGGCACTTAAACAGGAAACCAGAACAGTGACCACAAGTGCAATCATGACTGACATAACGTGAATATTACAATTGATTTCAAAACTCCCATCCGACCCCATAAACAGTTCGACAATCGGTTTGCTAAGTGGTATATACAACAAAATTCCAAGTACTGCTCCCGTGAAACCATAAAATAAATTTTCCAAAACCAGCATTAAGGCAGCACTCATTTTGGTTGCTCCAATACTTCTTAAAGTACCAAGTTCTGACATACGTTCACGGACAATATGTTTTGACATTCCTGAAGAAACAAAAAGAAGAATAAGTACAAGCACAATAAAAATCCCCATAAACAAAAGAAATATCTGCTGTACTTGTTCTTCCAGCCCCTCATACAAATTTTCTATGCTGTAATCGGGATTATGCTCCTTTATGTACTCCATGGTGCCTTCAATATCACCGTTTGTTTTCACAAAACAATAATTCCACCCCTTGCTGCCACTTAGTTTGTTTACAAGCTCTGTATCTGCTGCTGCATATGCTTGGAAGTTTTGAAAATATCCCTTGCTTGAAATAATTTTCGCTACTGTCAGTGATATGGGACTATCTAAAAAAACGTCCTTTGCTTTAATCACACTGCCCACTTTATAATTCATTTCATGTGCCATTTCTTCGGTAATAATGATTTCATTTTCGCCAAGTGTAACATCTTTTTGCCGAATCAATCCCTTTTCCTGTGCTGCCAAAATATCCATTCCTGAAATCATAAACCTCTTATGTGTAGGATATACAAAATTTTCCGCACTTCTTGTGTATGCCTCAAGTTCACCATTTGTCATATAAAACGGCTCCACACCTTCAGGGAGATCTAACTTTGTTTCTGCCGAAGATGGATTTTTAACAAGAATTTGTGTATCGCCAACCGCCTGTGTTATAATTCCGTAAACCGTATCTTTTACCGCTCCATAAATTGAAAATGTGAACACTGCACTAAACCCAACCACCATCATACAGATAATAAATGCAACACTTCTACGCTTATTGGCACATACATTCCTTAGCATGTTTTCAAAAATCACACCCATTATTCCCACATCCTTTCACGCTTTTGAGGTTCTGTATACATTTCATCGTTTTTGTCTATATCATAAGCCTCATAAAACTCCTCCATCTGTGATACCACAACATTTACACGAAATTGATCGCATGAATGTACATCATTATAAAGAGCCCTATAAGCTATATCATCATAGTACAAACTATACCAGCTTTCGGCATAACTTTTCAAAACAGTACGCTTTTCCTCAACGGTTTTTGCCATTGACAACACACACTGAAGCCCTGCAAGATCCGCCATATTTTCAGCAAGAGTTTTTTCACCATCAAGTGGGTAAATTCCAAATAATTTATAACTATTATACAACTCTGTTATATTCCTTTTTTTCTTCTCAAGATATAGATTGTATTCATCACTAAGCCAATCTCCAAGATTTCCGTTCTCATCATAGCACATTCCCCCCGCATCAAACCCATGTGAAATTTCGTGTCCAATGATTGCTCCCAATTTCCCAAGATTCTCGTAATAATTTCCGTCCGCATTAAAATATGGCTCGGTCAAAGTTGTATAAGGTATTGTCACATAATTTGCGGTATTATATTGTGCATTTCCATAAGTCTGTGGCATCATTCCCTGCCAATCAAATCCACTCTTATCAAAGGGCTTTCCAATATTTTCAAGAGTTCTCTTAAATTCTCCTGCACGCTTTGCCAATATGTTTGCAAGCAGACATCCACCATTTTCTGCCGGTATCCATTGGTATCCGCCATCGTATGGAGCACTTGGAATATTAATATTTACTTTCATATTCTCCAGCTTTTTGAAAAATTTTTTCTTGGTTTTTTCGTCTACCTTTTGGGCATTTTTTATCATATTCTGATATCCATGAATAATGTCCCGGCTAAAGTCATTTGCAACTTCTAGCAAGCTTTCATCTGCATATTTTTCAGTGAAAATATATGCCATTTCGTTTTGACTTTCATCCAGAATCTTCTTCTCTGCTTCCTTCTTGGTTGGTGGAGAACTTTTCACTCCAATTGATGTGAGCAGACTTGCATATTCCTCTGGTAAATATTCCCCACAGAAACAAAACAGCCGTACTGTCAGATAATCCTTCCACAATGTAAGATTTTCCGCTGAAAGATATTTCCCAACGGCTTCGATTTGTCCATAATCCAGCACTGTAATTTCCTTTACGCCACAACTTTTAAGCCTTGTGATATAACCACTGATATCTGCATTTTTAAAAATTCCTGCTAACTCATCAAGGGAAATTTTCCGATAGCGTTTGATTCCACTCGTGCTATACAGTTCGTCCTCAGTTGCAGAACACTCTGCAACTGATATTAACATATCTGTAACTTTACGAGCACGCTCCTCATAATTTTCTGCTTTACGTTTTTTTAAAACATTTTCAATGGCAGTCTGCAAATTTTCTGCCTCTCCATATTCTGTCAGCAAATTTTCCAACGAAACAGGCATCTGCATTTGCCAAAGTGACAAACCATACTTATCTGTATCAAAAGTATCCGCCATGACAAGAAATTTAAATATTGTGTCACAACCAGATTCCCACTGCATTTTCGCACTAACCTCAAGCAACTCTCCGATAGAACCAGCAGATTCTATGTCACCAAGAATTTTCTCCAGTGGTGTTATCCCTGCCTCATTCCGGGCTTCTGTGTCAATATATTGTGCATAGCAATCCGCAATTTTCTGCTCATTGTTGCCTTGTTCGTAATTGCCCCTGTTTCTGTATATCGTTTCCAATTCTTTTTGCAGAGCATCCTCCACCCAAGTATCATCTGAATTTAAGAAATACTCACCATAAGGAATCTCATCCGTTTTCAACCTTTCAAAATTTACATAAGCATAGTAATTATTCTGCACATTTGCTCCCAATTCCTTGCGGTTCATATTTACAATATCACTTTGGGATATAATTTTTAAAGGTTCGGTTTCATTTGTCGTTGTCGTGGAACAGCCACACAAACTAAAGCAAAGACACAGGTTTGTTGCAGAAATAACTAAATATTTTTTATCAAATAAATTCATTGTATAACCTCTTTTCTATTAAATACATCATATGTAACTGTTCAGAACCATGAACAGTTACCATTATATCTCATTGAATTACAGTCAACGAAATTACTTTATATTATTTGTAAAATCCACAATACTAATAAATGCAAAGGATAGAAAATATAAAAGAACCATTTATGTATTGGTTTCTTGCTGCCACTTTCTCCATTATAAAAAAATTGTAGTATAACTGGTACCATAAAAACTCCCAATTCGTAAATTCCCCATTTAACCCACATGATAAATCCCACAGCTAAACATGTAATTAAAATTGAAACAACAGTAATAATACTATAACCTATCCATTTTTTTCTCGTATCATCCCTATATACAAAAAATATTAAAGCATATAATATATCATATAAAGCCCAGTCTCCAAAAACAGACAATAAGCATAAACCTATAATTTCCAACACTTTACACCATTTAGGACATTTTCCTTTATCCCACAACCATATAGCTAACAATGCCAAAAATAATGTGTAAATTACTCCAAAAGTAGGCGTAAAACGCCATTTTCCTTCTATTAATGCGATTGGCAGTCTTTGAAATTCAAACAAACAAAACGGAATCCATGAAATTAATGCAAAAATTCCCAAACGCATAGCATACTTTTTCACATTTCTCGTATGTATATATCCATCTGCCAAAAAGTATGCCATGGTAGGACCTGTTAACCTGCCAATAAAGTGCATTATCTGTCCTAACAACAAAGACGAATCAGGTACAAATGCCCATGCAATATGGTCAATTACCATAGCCACAATAACGATATATTTAATTTGATTTCTATTCCACGATATTTTCTTAGTTTTCATTTTTATATTCCTCTACTATATTGCAATCTTTCCCTGTTTTTTTATCCAGTAAATTCATAATGAAGCTTCCCTTTCTATTTACATACTAATGTAATAATATGTAACAGTTCAGCCCCCGGCTGAACTGTTACAATAATATCATTATGAATTATCTATTTTCTTCTACTGTCAAAAATATGGGGGTTGCTGTCAAAAATCCTTAAAATTTAGAACTACAGTCAGAGAAAATATATCATCCTTAAAATCTACAATAGCTTCACCATGATATTCCTCAGCTATCTTCTCTATTGATTTCAGACCATACCCATGTCTGTGCTTCTCCTTCTTGGTAGACAAAATCCTTCCATTTTTATCCTTCGTTATTTTATTCTCATATAAATTTTTTATCACGATAATACATGACTCTTTTTTTACGCCCATAGAAATTCTGATTATTTTTTCTTTACTTTTACATTCTTTTGCTGCTTCAATCGCATTATCTATGGCATTGCCCAAAACTACCCCCATATCACACTGCTCAATTGGCAGTTTGGATGGTATAAATATTTTCAAATGAAAATCAATTCCATATTCTCTGGCAACTGCATACTTAAAGTTAATTATGGCATCTACTGTACTATTTCCACTGTTAGAAATACTTTCCGCATTGTGACAATTATTGATAATCTTATTCAGGTTTCTGATAACAGTTTCTTTATCATCATTCTCAATGCCACCTTTTAAAACAATAAGTTCATTTACTAAATTGTGTTTTTCTTCATGAAATTCCTCCATAATCTTCTCTTGTTCTGCAGTATTCCCTGAAATAATATCAAGTTGTTGTGCATATACTGTTTTTTCTTTTTCATACATAAATATATCATTTATCTTAATATATATTTCAAATATTATAATATTAAATAAAAGTAAAATACATGTTGTAATCATTGTGGAAAACTTATTGCCCTTATAATACAATTGGTTTATTGCAATATATACACTCCCCACTGGTATCATTAGTAAAAATAGGTAAAAATTATTAGGAATAATCTCACCATTCTTTTTGTTCCGTGTCACAGATACCATATAGACAAGTATAATCATAAGAATATTAGATATAACCACTCCTATCACATCAAGACTGCCTTGTTCCCCCTCTACTCCACTGAGCATAAAAAAAACAAACTCCTCTAATAATGACCAGACGGAAAAAAGTAACAGCAACAAAAAATATTTTGCCTTTCCTGTGCAGTTATATCCACATATAGCTATCATCAGTATTAGTACAATATTGATAAAAGTGCTTGGTAAATTAACATTGCCTCTATTACATTGATTAAGCATCTGAAAAATAAAATAAAAAATCCATACTACAACAGATAAAAAAGAATTTTTCTTCTTTTCAAAAAAACTTCCCCAAAATCTATTAACAATCCATGCTGCTGCAATAACCATAGTAAGATTTAATATGTAATTTCCCAAATCATGCATCTATCTCATCTCCCAATAATCTGCCATATTGTTCTCCAAAATTTTTCTTCTTTTCCTCACTTATTGGCAATTTTGTTCCATCTATTAAAGTTATCTCTGTCTTTGATCGGGATTTTATGTGATGATAATTCACAAGATATGATTGATGAATTCTTAGAAAAGGAACTTTTCCATTGTCAATCTGTTCTTCCACATCTGATAATTTTCCGTTGAATTTTTCTATATTGCCATCTCTAATATGTACATTGATTTTTCTTCCACTACTTTCAAAGTATAAGATATCAATGCATAGAATTTTATATTCTTGCTTTTTATAATGAAACGAAAAATATAACTTTTGATTACAGATTTTTCGATTGGCATCCAGAAAAGTATTTGTGAAATATTCGTTCTCTATTGGTTTCTTAATAAATGCAAAAACATCTAACCTAAACAGTTCCATCATATATTTGTCATATCCAGAAACATAGATTAACAATACATTTTCATCCATTTTTCTAATATTTTTGGCTGTAGTAATTCCATCACCATTTGCCATCTGAATATCCAAATATATTAAATCGTATTTTGTTCCTTTTGATATTTCTCTTTCTAATCCCTGTCCACTATAAAATACATCTGTATCAAATGAAATACCTTCTCTATTACAAATGTCTAAAATTATATTATCTATCTGACTGGTAATAATGTTTTCATCATCACAAATAGCAATTTTTATCATTTTTATCCCCACTCGTTTTCCTAACTATTCTTTCATCATACTTCTGCTGCTAAAGTAAGTAATCACAAAATATCCTCCATAAATAACAAATAAAACTATGCTGGTTACCAAAATAGAAGATACCATCCCTAAATCTCCTGTCATCTTTCCAAGTATCTTGCCACTAAGCTTCATACCAAAAATAGAATGAATGACAGCTAAAGAAAGTGGAAATATAAAGAAAAAGAATATCTGTCTAAACAATGCACGATTCATTTGTTTTTCATCCACTCCCAATTTACGCAGCATACGGAAACGTTCTAAATTGTCTGCACTTTCTGACAATTCTTTTAGGGCAAGAACAGATGCTCCTGATATTAAGAAAATGAATCCTATATACAAACCAATAAAAGAAATTATGGCTCCTAATCCTGTTCTTTCTTCTACAATGTTGGTTCTGGTATATATTGTTGGTAATACATAATCTTTTTTTAACTTTTCAACAGATTTTATCTTCTTTTCTATTTCTGCTACCTTGTCCTTTGCATTCGTATTATAATATGCAATGACAAATTCACGATCCTTATAGGAATCATCTATCACAGCATCTGGTACTATAATTACTCCAAGATTCAAATGATTGTCAGACATTTCAACAATTCCTTTTTTACATTCCCTATATTTTGGTCTCAAATCATGACCAAAAAGAGAAATTTTTTCACCGGCTTTCAACACATCATTACGGATATTAACCAGAGGTTCATAATCTGCAATTATCATGTACTCATTTTTTTCCAATGAATATGTTTCCTTTCCATAAATTTTTGCGAGATTATTATAATCACTTAATTTTATAATATCTTCTTTTGTTTCATACTCTACATAATAATTTTTCACAGCCTCTTCAATCCGGCTGCCAAAAGTATCTTTCAAAGTACAGTCTGGTGTGGCATACATATAAAATTGTACATACTCCTTAAAATAAGATTTTAAATCCACATCCAGTTCCTTATAAAGTTCCAATATAGGTTTTTCTTTATCTTCAGATTTCTTTTTTGAATATCCATCTGATTCATCTGTATGGATTCTTTGACAGATCTCTATATCAGCAGGTGCTACCTCATCTAAAATAGCAAGCATAGAATTTCGCAGAGTTAACCCACTCCCCAGTACACAAATGGTAATAAAAAGCATAAGGCAGATAATCGTCATGGAAAATACATTTGTGTTTACTCTGCTGCTTAACTGGCGGAAGGTAAAACTATTTAGTCCTTTGTAGTAAATGCTTTTCATGGAAGATACCGCTTTTAACAGCAGTCCTGACAAGGACCAAAATACCAAAAACGTTCCAATACATCCCATAGCAATATACGATAAAATCTGTTCCTCTTTGTGAATATCATCATACCCACTTGTCACATGATAATATGCTGTACCAAGAAGAGATGCTGCAATTACAAAAACAATAATACAAACCCATGCATTTTTCACTTTTACAGATTCCGATTTCTTACCACCCTGAAACAAATCAATTAACCTGCATTTTCCAATACTAAATGTATTAAACAAAATAACAATCACATACATAATTGCAAAATATAAAATAGTTTTGATGCATGCATCCTCAGAAAAAACAAACTGGTATTTTGTCATATCTGCCTCAAACATCTTAGCCACAAGAACACTGGTTAATTGGGATGCTGCCACACCCGTCACCAAACCCACTACAAGAGAAATAAACCCCATCAACAGTGTTTCAAAGAATAAAATCAGGGATACTTTTCGTTTTTCCATGCCAAGAACCAGATACAACCCGAACTCTTTGTTTCTTCGTTTCATTAAAAACCGGTTAGCGTAAATAACCAGAAATCCTAATACAAAAGCGATAAACACACTTACTCCTGATAATGCAGTAGTCAGCAATTGTATCATTTCTCTTGTATCTGATGATAGTTCCAGCATGGCAGACTGGGTTTTTATGGAGTTAAATACATAAAAAACAGCTACTCCAAGGATTAAAGTAAAAAAGTAAATTGCATAATCTTTTATGCTTTTTCTTATATTTTGTATAGATAACTTAAAGAGCATCGTTTAAGTCACCTCCCAACAATGTAACTACATCAATAATCTTATTAAAAAATTCCTTTTGTACTTTGCTTCCATAATACTTCTCAATCCAATCAATTTTTAACATGTTTTCCTCTTCTTCCTAATAACATTCTTTGTTACTTTCTATACATTCACTATCTTTAGGTAGAACCTTGCACTCTGCCGCAAGGTTCGTATAAGTGCCAAGTGCTGTTTTTGCACTTGTGTGCATCCTAGTTTACGAAACACCCATGCGAATATATTTATGGTGATGCCACAGTCCACAAGGCATGGGTGTTTTGTATCTGTTCCGGTACTAAACATATACTAATAATTATTCCTTTATCATACTCCTGCCACTGAAATAAGTAATCACAAAATACCCACCATAAATAACAAACAAGATTACACTAGTCATAATAATAGAAGGTATCATCATTTCGCTTCCAAGCATATCTAATATCTTTCTACTAAATTTCATTCCAAAAATAGAATGAATAATTGCTAAAGTCAGTGGAAAAATAAAGAAAAATGATGTTTGTCTAAACAATGCACGATTCATCTGTTTTTCATCCACTCCCAGTTTGCGTAACATACGGAAACGTTCTAAATTATCTGCACTTTCTGACAACTCTTTTAAGGCAAGAATAGATGCTCCTGATATCAAGAAAATCAATCCTATATACAAACCAATAAAGGAAATTATAGCTCCCAATCCTATGCTGGATTCTGCAATGTTAGTTCTAGTATTTATTGTTGGCAACACATACTCTTTCTTAAACTTTTGGATAGACTCTATCTTCTCTTCTATTTCCGCTATTTTGTCTTTTGAACCAGTATTATAATTTGCAATAACAAATTCACTATTCTTATAAGAATCATCTATTATAGCATCTGGTACAATAATTACTCCGACATTTAAATGACCACCAGACATTTCAATGAATCCATCTTTACATTCTTTATATTTAGGTTTCAAATCGTGTCCAAAAAGAGAAATTTTTTCACCAGCTTCCAATCCATAATTGCGGACAGTAACCATGGAATCAAAATCTGCTATCATAATATATTCATTCTCTTTTAAAGAAAATGTTTCTTTTCCATAGAGTTTTGCAAGATTATTATAGTCACTCAATTTTATGATTTCCTCCGGCGTATCATATTGTAAAAATATAAATTGTTTTGTAACCTCCTCTAATGCACTTCCTAAGGTATCCTTCATTGTACAATCTGGTGTAGTATATATATAAAATTGTACATACTCCTTAAAATAAGATTTTAAATCAATACCCAGATCTTGAAAAAATTCCAATATAGGTTTTCCCTTATTTTCCAGTTGCTTCTTCGTATATCCATTCGATTCATCTACATTCATTGTTTGACTGATTTCTATATCAGCAGGAGCTAACTCATTTAAGTTGGCAACCATAGAATTTCGTACAGTTAGCCCACTTCCTAGAACACAAATAGTAATAAAAAGCATAAGACAGATAATTGTCATAGAAAATACATTTGTGTTTACTCTGCTGCTTAACTGACGGAAGGTAAAACTATTTAATCCTTTATAATAAATGCCCTTCATGGAAGATACAACTTTTAAAAGCAGTCCTGACAAAGACCAGAATATTAAAAATGTTCCAATGCAGCCCATAGCAATATACCATAAAACCTGATTCATTTCCTGAATAGCTTCATACCCGCTTGTTACATTATAATATGCTGTACCAAGGAGAGATATTGCAATTACAAAAACAATAATACAAACCCATGCATTTTTCACTTTCACAGATTCCGATTTCTTACCACCCTGAAACAAATCGATTAATTTACACTTGTTGATACTAAAGGTGTTAAAAAGAATGACAATCAAATATATAATTGCAAAATACAAAACGGTTTTTATACAAGCATCCTCTGAAAAAATAAACTGATATTTTGTCATATCTGCCTCAAACATCTTAGCCACAAAAACACTGGTTAATTGGGATGCTGCCACACCTATCACCAATCCTACCACAAGAGATATAATACCAATCAATAATGTTTCAAAGAATAAAATCAGTGATACTTTTCTTTTTCCCATGCCAAGAACCAAATACAATCCAAATTCTTTATTTCTCCGTTTCATTAAAAACCTGCTTGCATAAATAACCAGAAATCCCAGCACAAAAACTATAAATACACTTACACCAGACAATGTTGTGGTCAGCAATTGAATAATCTCCCTTGTATCTGATGAAACAGCCAGCATGGCAGACTGGGTTTCTATAGAGTTAAATACATAAAAAATAGCTACTCCAAGAATCAAGGTAAAGAAATAAATTGCATAATCCTTTATACTTTTTTTAATATTTTGAATAGATAACTTAAAGAGCATCGTTCAAGTCACCTCCTAGTAATGTAACCACATCAATAATCTTATCAAAGAAATCTTTCCGTTTATCCTGTCCACGATGTAGTTCATGAAATATTCTTCCATCCTTAATAAAAATAATTCTCTGTGCATAACTTGCTGTAAAAGAGTCATGTGTTACCATTAAAATAGTTGCCTTTAAATTCTTATTCAGATAAGCAAATCTCTCCAACAACAATTTTGCTGCCTTAGAATCCAACGCTCCTGTAGGTTCATCTGCAAGAATCAGTTTTGGATCTGTTATAATGGCTCTGGCAGATGCAACTCTTTGTTTTTGCCCACCAGACATTTGGTATGGATATTTTTGTAATACACTTTCAATATCCAGTTCCTTTGCAACCTTTTTTACCTTGCTGTCAATTTTCGCTGCTGGTACATTTTGAATAGATAAAGCCAATGCTATATTTTCATAAGCAGTCATTGTATCAAGCAAATTAAAATCCTGAAAGATAAAACCAAGCTTCTCTCTCCGGAATTTATTTAATGCATTTCCCTTAAGCTTTGTAATGTCTTCTCCGCTTACATATATATGCCCGGTAGTCACCTTGTCAATGGTGGAAATACAATTTAACAAAGTTGTTTTTCCACTTCCCGAAGCCCCCATAATTGCCACAAATTCCCCTTCATCTACTTGAAAAGAAATGTCATCAATGGCTTTCGTTAGGTTTACTTTACTTCCATAATACTTTTCAATCTGATCAATTTTTAATATGTTTTCCATGTTTCTTTCATCTTCTTTCTAATATCATTTTTAGTTAATTGCACAGCTCTCATTCAATTAACTTATCACTATTCTACACGGAAAATTTCCTTGTGTCCTTTTTCTAATGTTACAGAACATTACAATTTTGTAATAATGGGAAAGTAATACAAAACTACTATGCCCATCATTTATAATTATAGACTATTTTATCACTACATAAAGCAGGAACACAATCCATTACTGTTCACAGGTTCCCTGTGCCCAGTAACCACAATCCATCCTATAAAGGTTTTAAAGTCACAAATCCGTTGAAGAACCTAAAGGTTTATGGTACTATAAATATAAGTAAATAAATTTATAAGGCAGGTGAAAGGATTGGCAGAATTAAATAATAACATTAAAAATACTTCGGATTTGAACAAAGAGGTTGCAAAATACACCATTAAAGACAGTGTATTTACCAATCTGTTCCAAGATAAAAAATACCTGCTACAGCTGTATAAAGCACTCCATCCAGAAGATACTGACATTACAGAAGATAAACTGACAGATATAACCATAAAAAATGTTTTAACAGACAATATTTATAACGATTTAGGTTTCATGGTAAACAACAGGCTGATGATTTTGGTAGAGGCACAGTCCACATGGACTATGAACATCATAATCAGAGCATTGCTTTATCTGGTACAATCTTATCATGATTATTTTGAACACACCAAACAGAGTCTTTACATGAGTAAAAAGGTACAGATGCCAAAGCCAGAATTATATGTAATTTATACTGGGAACAGAAAGAACAAGCCAGCAGAAATTTCCTTGTCAGAAGAGTTTTTTGGTGGAGAGGATTGTTGCATAGATGTGAAAGTAAAAATGATATATGATGGCAAAGAAGGAGACATTATCAACCAGTATGTTATATTTACCAAAGTATGTAGTGAACAGATAGCCATACATGGCAGAACAAGGAGAGCAATCTTAGAAGCAATCCATATCTGCAAAGATAAAAATGTACTAAAAGAGTATTTGGAAAGCAAGGAAAAGGAGGTTGTGGACATTATGATGGTATTGTATGACGAACAGGAAATTATGCGTTCTTATATTGAATGTGCAGTTTATGAGGCAAAGCAACAAGCAATACAGGATGGCAGGCAAGAAGGATTACAAGAGGGCAGGCAAGAAGGATTGCAAGAAGGCAGACAAGAAGGATTGCAAGAAGGCAGACAAAATGAGAAAATTGAAACAGCTAAACGTTTACTAAAAATGGAAAAATTTTCTTTTGAAGAAATTGCTAGTGGAACTGGATTAACAATTGAGGAAATTGAACAATTAGCAAGATAACATTTCATATAGTCATTTGAAATTAAATAATAGCCATGAGAACAGAGAAAGCAGGATTTCTTTTTATTCACAGTATCCTGCTTTTTCATGTTTAATTAATTTAACCGAGATTATTCACGACCTTACATCTTATAAAAATCATTCTTTGCAAAAACAAGACTCACTTCTGTATATTCCCCCTCCACAGATTTTATAAGAATCCCATGTCCCAATCTATCACAAAGGGATTTCACAATATACAATCCCATTCCTGTTGATTTTGCATGTTTTCTTCCATTCTCCCCTGTAAATGATTTCTCAAAAACTTTTGGTAAATCCTGCTCTGGTATTCCAATGCCATTGTCTCTTATATGCAAAAGAATTCTATTTCCTATCTCTTCCTCCCACAAATGAATACTTGAAGTTACATCCTTTCTTTTATATTTCATGCTGTTACTAATAATCTGATTCAAAATAAAGACCAGCCATTTATAATCTGTAGATACTATATATTCCATCTCATCTACTATGAAATCAATTTCTTGTTCCAACAAATCATCTTTATTTTTTATTGCCACATCCCGTACTACTTTCTTTAGTGGAACTTCTTTAATACAATAATCCTTTTCCGCATGTTCCGAACGGACATAATAAAGTACCTGCTCTGTATAATTATCCAACCGCTTAATTTGTTTTATATACTTTTTTTCTAAATTTCCTTTGTTGTTATGACACATAAGCAGCAAACTGGAAATAGGCAGCTTCACCTCATGCACCCACATCTCAATATATTCCTTAAAATCTAACACATTTTTCTCATATTGTTTCACATTCTCCGCCATGGACTTATTGATTTCATATATAATCTGGCTATTTAGTTTCCCTTCATAAAAATCTGGTTCATTTACGGTTTCTAATACTAAATACTTCTTATCTAACTGTTCCAGATTATTTAACAATTTATCGTAGTATTTTTTTCGTTTAAAATAATCCCATCCAAAATCAATTAGTAAAAATAAAACAGCTAAGACACTATACATAACCAGCAATTCCATGGATGAGTGAAACAACCAAAGTAATACAGATGTCAATAACATAAATGTTCCAAAAGAAGTCAATGTGACCCATTTATCTTTTAAATATTTTCCAAATTTCATATTAAACAGTACCCCTGTTTCTTTCTGGTTTCTATTGCATCTATATAACCAAATTCGGCAAGCTTCCCCCGAAGTCTGCTGATATTTACGGTAAGTGCATTATCATTTACGAATTCGTCATTATCCCAAAGATTTGTCATAAGTTCGTCCCTAGTGACAATGCGGTTTTGATTGTTTAGCAAAATCTGAAAAATAATCATTTCATTCTTGGTAAGAACAAGTTCTTTATCACCCTTACAAATAGTTCCTTTGCTAAAATTAACCTGTGCATCCCTATAACTGGCAGTATTATTATTACCACTCATTCTTTTTAATATAGCTGCAATGCGAAGTAATAAGATTGTTGGGTTATACGGCTTGGTTATATAATCATCTGCTCCATAGCTCATACAAAGCACCTCATCCACTTCCCCTGTCCGGCTGGTGACCATAATAACAGGAACATCTGACTTTTTACGAATTTCCCGAAGTAACATCTCACCATTCATCCTAGGAATATTAATATCAAGCAATAACAAATCTGCATTTGCATTTAATATATCTTCTAATGCATTTTCAAAAGATTTCAAGTAATCTGCTTCATATCCTTCATTCTCCAACAACTCTGCTAATTCCAGACAAATTGATATTTCATCTTCTATAATTAATATCTTATTCATTTTTGTCACACCTCAAATAATTCTTCATTTTTATTTAAAAATGCCATGGATTTACCTCCATCTGATATAACAGCATTTTACCATAAATTTATAATCGTAACAACATGTAATGAAGATGAAATAAATCATATACCCGACAAAACATATCCTGCTTATTTCGCCCAAAATGGTATACTTACCAAGACAATCCCCAGACTTATCAACAAAATTTCCGAACCTTTGGGATATCTCTTTGTGCGTATTTCATTAGGATTTTGGGGATTAAGATAAATTGTATAATTATTCCCTTTTTGATATTTTTTCCGTTTCCATTTTCCAAAATTTTCATCAGTGGAATTTTCATATTGCCTATCTTGATATATATAGGAAAACATTGGGTTATAATATCTCCCTCCCTTCCTAGTAGTATAAGTTTTTGTTCCCATATAAATGGCCGTTACTCTTTCTTTACATGCAATTACCTTAATGATTCCTTGATAAATACCAAACCAAAGAAACACACCTCCAAAACCTTCAGCAAAAATCCAACCTTGATAACCTAAATGCATAATGGATTCTGCTATTGTCAGTAAACCCCAGACAACAGAATACACTCCCATAATAAAAACTGCACCTGGTTTTACTGCCATCCCCTTATTTTCAATATAAAAAAATAAGAATCCTATAATTAAAAGTGCAATTCCAAAGAATACCATATTTTCTGTCATAGATGTAAGTACAATAAAAAATAAAAGTAAGAATGTCATAAATAATGCTAACATTTTTTCCTCCCCAATTTCATATAAATCTTCTTTAATAGAATTATCATTATAAGTTTGTACAGAATCTTTTTCAAATTTTTCCAGATCCATTCCAAAGTGGAACATATATCTTTCCATATCATATACTCTATAACAGCAAAAAAAGTTGCAAAAAATAATTCTTTTGCAACTTTCTTTCCTGCACTGTTACAGTTACTGTTCACACCTATGGTGCAAACAGTAACGGAATCCAGCCTATTTAAAGTTCGCCTTCGGCGAAAGGCTGGATTCTTGGCTGTTTTACATTTTGGCACATAGCTTGACAGCAAGTGTCAAGCTTGTGAGTGAACAGTAACCTGTTACATACTTGTCAAAAGATAGCTCTATCCTTCCATTTCTTTCATAATTTCTTCCTTTACTTCCAGCTTAATTTCATTAATACGATTAAAGATATCTTCAATAGCTTCTACCTCATCATGAGAACGTTGTTTTCCTTTCTTCTGTATCTGTTCTTCACGAGCTTTAATATCCTTACGGAATAAGAATTTAAACACAGAACGGATAAATGGCTGAATAAAGAACAACTGGCTAAAGAAAGCAAATGGGAAATTAAAACATATAAGTTTTAACCAGTTAGCAAGCAAAGTCAACATATCAAAACCTTCATAATATGGATAGTAGAACCATGCAGCAAGAAAACTCATGGCTGGACACATCAAACCAACTGTAGCACAAATAATAGCAGTTTCAAAGTGCATTGGATGGTTCTTTGTTGGATTAAACACTCTGGATGCTAATTTGAAAGATAACGGACTACCCATTAAAATCTCTAAAATATACGCACATACAAACTCAATTAAAATAACTGCCCAGATTGGCATCATCCGGCCAAACATAAGAACACCACCCTGTTTATGTATGGCATCCAATACACTGGTTGCTCCTTCGTTTAAGCTCATAAATGTACTTCCATTGACTACATAAAGACTATAGAATACATAAGCATGTACAGTGACAAGTACGGTAAGGAAGGCAAATACCATCCTCTGAAATTGATTTCTTGGCATAACAAAAAACACTCCTTTTTCATTTTAACGCAAAAAAAGACACATGCAGTCCTAAGGATAGACTACTCACGTCATAAACGTTCCGTAATCAGATTTACATACCCTTTGGTACTACATGTGTCGTTTGCGTTTCTCTATTAATTTAGTTGAAAGTTTACACTTTCTTATTTAATATATCAAAAATGTGCTTTTTTTGTCAAGAAAAAAATCAATCATAAATCTATTTAATCTTTACTGTTTTCTTCTGACCTTTTCCCTTAAATAATTTTTTGTAAGCATCTTTCTTACTTTTTGGAACTTGAATAACAGCTTTTGGAGAAATGTTTTTAAATACCTTTGCACCTACTGACTTAATACCAGTACTGCTTATAATAATCTTCTTTAATTTCTTAGCACCATTCATGGCATTAGCACCAATACTTGTTATATTTTTACCAATTTTTATGGTTTCAAGTTTCTTATCATTCTTCCATACAGATGCCCCAATTGCGGTTACTTTGTAAGTCTCATTTTTAATTTTTACAGTAGCAGGTATCGTAACTTTCTTTGTACTCTTTGCTTTCTTAGTTAAAGTAACTTTCTTTGAAGATGTATCAGTTACCTTATAGTAGAAAGAACCTACTTTGTATGTGCTGCCTTTTTTCACAGTATCGTTTTTGTCTATTGGCTTATGGATATCAATATTATCTCCATCTGATATACTACCATTCTGTAAATCTACCACTTTAGTAACTGTTCCATTATAGAAACTTCTACCTGTAATTTTCAAGGTCATTTGTGAAGATGTAGACTTTATACAAGTTACCACATAATCATCTTTTTCTGTCAAAATCTGATTGCCAATACGAACCTCTAAACTTGGAACAATTCCAGCCTCCAACTTATCTGATAGTAACCGTATGCTTGCTTTTGATAAGTCTGCTTTCTCAAATACTGCCTCAATGGTATGTTCCTTGCTTACCTCAGTAAATGTATAAGAAGAAACATTTCCTTGGCTTACTCCATCTACAATAACATCCTTAATCATATAGCCATACTCCGGTGTAATTGCATAAGAAATATCTTCTCCACTTACTGCACCAATGTTTCCTTCACGGGAAATACTTCCACCATTGCCTGATTTTGCATGAATTGCAATTGCACTTACTTTCTTTCCATTCACCTTAATATCAGCATTCTCACATTTGACAAGCTGGATATCTCCCTGGCTTTGTGAAACCTCAACATTACCACTACCTGTACCAGTTCCTTTTACCTCTACATTTTCTTTGTCATGATGAGCTATGGATTTCAAATTAATCTGATACAATTCATCTGCTTTTGCATGAACCACGATCTGATTCTCTTTATCCAAATCATCTAAATTCATAGTTATCTTAGAGGCTTCTGTTTTTACTTCTGCATGGATATCTGTTCCAAATGTCTTTACTGTATATTCTTTTTCCTTTCCAGTATTCTCAATAGTATATTTCTTTGATGGAAGGAATAATTCTACTCCTTGGTTTTGATCCTGTGTTCCATCCTTTCTAACTTTTGTACTCATAATTTGTGTAATATCAGAATCACTAGTACTTAATTTTCCATCCACTACTTGTGCAACTTCCTGTCCATACTCGTCCATAATTTTTACATTTTCTGAACTAATACGTACCAAATTTAACTCATCAAAACATTTTTCTCCATTCTTTTCCCATACCTGATAGAATGCATTGTATGGAACAAAAGAAATGGAACAATCTTCATAGGAAGAACCCCAATCATAAGAATTATCTTCTTTATAATACCAAGTATCTGCCTCATCATTGTTATTTTTAGAAATTTCAATTAATCTGGTATCATCATTTGGGAAATTAGGATCGTATACATAAATTCCATTATCATCTGCTTTATAACCTACCATTGCATGTCCACCTTCTGGCCCATATACACAGATAATAATTGGCTCACCTTCTCCTTTTTCTGAATCTTGTACTGCCTTATACAAATCATCCAAATTATTTATATTGTTATAAAGTGTTTCCGTAATATCAGAATCATATTGGGATATCTGCATTGCCTCTATAAACCGCTTTAAGGTCAACTGTGTATTTACATCCACATCAGATAAATCTAACTGAGATGGCAAAGTGCTATTTGCAGAGAAGTTAGAAACTTCAACATCATCTCCATCTACATTAAACATGATGGAACTGCTGGACATGCCGAAACAATTGCCTTCCCATTTACTTTCAGAATCATATAATTCCTGAGCATAAACTGAATTTCCATACATATATTGGTATACACTCAACGGAATTTTATAATCCTCAGCATAGTCAAAGCCTTTATAAGAATTATCAAATTTGTATGTTAATGTTTCTTCTGTCATTTTCTTATATGCACTTTCCCAATGTGCATACAAGGTTACTTTACCAGAAAAGTTTACCAACATATCTTCTGTTACAAGATTTCCGCCTTGTTTGCTGGTATACCAACCTAAGAAAGTAGCACTTGGCTTTGTTGCTTCTGGCAATTCTCCAAATACATCTCCATATAATACAGTTTTTTCACTGCTGCCATCTACACTTCCTTCATTACCATCAAAACTTACCACACATTCTTTTGCAATCCAATGTGCATATAAAGTTTGGTCTGAGGTTAAATTGACAGAAGTTATATTTTCAATTTTAGTACCTTCCTCAATATCTGTATACCATCCGGCAAAAATACATCCATCCTTGCTGGCAGATGGTAAATCGTTGTATGTATCTCCATTTATTACAGTAATATAATCTTTATCTGTAGTGCCACCATTTGCATCTAATGTAATAACATAACCTTCTGGTGTAATAGTTGGTGCAATGGTCTGCTCCGGCTCTTTTGTAGGATCTACGGCTTTTGTAGCTTCTGGTGTCTTGGTTGGTTCTACTGTTATGGCAGGACCTGTTATTGTGTCTGCTGTTGGAGTTATAGCAGGACCTGTTGTTATGTCTACAATTGCTGTTGGAGCCACATCCTCTGTTGGAGTTACTTTTTCTGTTTCTTCTGGCATTAATGTTGGCACTGTTGGTGCTGTTGGCTTTGCTGTAGTCTGTGATGTTGGAGTTGGTGTTGCCACAACATCTGGATTTATTGTGCCAATACTCTGGAATTTCATGTTGTTTTCTGTTGCAAAACTTTCTGCTGCACTTCCTGTATATCCTTTTACAACTAAATTTGAATCACAATCATGGAAAGCCTGGATTCCAATGTATTCCACACTGGCAGGAATAGTAATCTCTTTTAGCTCAGTACAGTCTGCAAAAGCTTGCATACCGATACTTTTTACACCTTCTGGAATTACAACTTCTGTTAATCCGCTACATTTTTCAAAAGCACTCCATCCAATACTTTTTACACTTGTAGGAATATTAATTTCTTTCAGTTCCTTACATTCATAAAATGTCATTTCTGAAATACTTTGCATATTAGATGGCAAAGTTACTTTTTTTAAATTTTTATTTTGAAATACTAAAGAATTTCCCATATAAGTTACACTATCTGGTAACACAAGTTCTTCTAAATTATTGCAGGAAGTAAATGCACCAGAACCAACCATATGAATAGTTTCTGGTATTTCAATCTTGTTTATATTGGTATCTCCAAGATCAGCTATCATAGTTACATTTTCAGGTATATTTAACTTAGTTTCTTCACTAATTTTTGAAGTAGTTCCTAACAATATATTTCCTTCTACTACATAAATATCTCCATTATTATTGGCTTCTTTCATTTTATTTTTATACCATAAAGTGCTATCTACTGCTGTTTTACTTAAATATTTCAAGCTGGCAGGTAACTCAATATTTATTAAATTTTCACAGAAACCAAATGCATCATCATCTATAACACAAACTGTACTAGGTATGTTGATTTCCTTTAAATTCTCTGCATATTGAAATGCACTTTCACCAATATATTCCAGTCCTGGCTCAATTGTAACATTTCGAATATTTTTACAATTTTTAAAACTTGTTGTTCCAAGTCTTTTTACACCTGTACGTAAAACAACTTCTGTAATACCAGAACAATTATAAAATACAGCATCACCCATTTCTTCTACAGAAACTAAATCAATCTTTTTGATCAAATTATTATCTGCAAATGCACAATCACCAATACGCTTTAACCCTTCTCCAAAGATAACCTTCTCTAAGTTTTGTAAATTGTAGAACGCATAACTGCCGATTTCTTTTACACCATCTTTTATTTCCACAGATTTCAAAGCATCACACTTGTCAAATGCGAGTGTTCCAATTTTTTCTACAGTAGAAGGAATTGTAATTTTTTGTAGCTTCTTACATCCTAAAAATGCACTATTTCCAATATTCGTAACACCTTCTTCCAGTGTTACATTTTCAAGGGCTGTACAATCTTCAAATACTGACTCATCTAATGCCCCATTTTTTATAACTACGCTTGTCAGACTTTTACAATTCTCAAATGCTTGATAACCAACTTCTAATGTACTTTTAGGCAATGTAATATTTGTAAGGGCAGTTTTTTCAAATGCGTATGCACCAATGCTTTCTACACCTTCTGAAATTACAACCTTGTTTAAACTCTCACAAGAAAAAAAGGCACCTTTTCCTATTTGTTTCACACTGTCAGGAATTTCTACATGAACCAGTTTTGTATTAGTAAATGCATTATCTCCAATTACCAGAAGTCCTTTTGGTAATGTTACACTCATAATATCTGATCCATAGAATACAAAGTCACCAATTGCTGTTACACCTTCTGGTATAACAACTTCTGTTTTTTCTCCTTTATACTCTGTTAATACTCCATTTTCAATTACAAGACCATCTTCCGTTGTTGTAGTAAGACCTGCTGCCTTTACTATACTAGGTAAAGAAAATTGTAAACTGCCTGCAGGTACACTTGTTGCTGTTACCATTGCCACCATTGTACTGGCAATAATACGTTTCTTCATTCTGTTACGATTCATAATTCACATTCCTTTCTTATTCTGTCATTTTATTTATGGGGTTTCACTTATATAAACTTCTGGAATGACTATATTGTTGCAAAAAATTAAAATAAAAAAGTGGGCAAGCCCACATCAACTTCCCTACCCCCCTCATTCCTAAGGGGATTGCACACTTTGTGTGCCAGATGCGTGTTGCATGTTTTTTTGCAACAATATTCCTTGCACATCTGTGCACATCTTAAGCGGAGCGTTTTTACTTTATAGGACGAACTTTCCTATAAAGTAAAAAAAATTCCCTGCATTTACGAAAGAAATCCATAAATGCTAGGGAATTTTTTATTATTTCAAATAAGTTCCTGCATCTCCAACTTTTCCAGGTGCATCAGTAAGATTTGTATCTAATACATATACTCTCATATTACCTTTTCCTGGTGCAGAAATTGTTAAGCTTCCTCCTTCACTAACTGTTTGTGTATCTCCAGTAATTGCATCTGTATAAGTTCCTCCTGGAAGATTACTAAAGGTTGCTCCTTCTGTAATTGCCACACATACAAAACTATCTGTATTGCTGTCAGTATAACGTCTCTTGAATGCCATTCCTCCATTCACATCTTCTGTAGAATATTGTCCCTTTTGTAATGCTGGAACTGCTCTACGAATCATATTTAATCTCTGAAGATGCTTTGCAAGCGGTTTATTCAAGGTCTCTGCAACAGCTCCACTTGCTGTATATTTAGAGAAGTCTGAAGCAGTCACTTCACCTTCCAAATAATCTCCAAAGTAAGCACGTCCAGTTTCTTCTAATGGTTTATGATAATTATCAATTCTAAGTCCGGCTTTAAACTCTACCTCACTACCATAATAAATACATGGAATACCACGGAATGTAAACATCAAATTCATATTTTCAGCCCATGCTTCTGTACCTCCATCATAACGCCATAAATCATTACCATCCTGATCATTCTTTCCATCCATTCCAGGACCATAGTCGTGAGAATCTACATAAACAACATTATAAGTTGAATCGTTCATATAATTATCTTCATCTTTTCCGGTTTGAAATGCTTTACTTGCATATTGGAAACTAAAATGCATACCATAATCAATAACACCCATTCCAGAATATTCAGAATGATCTGGAGTATGATATTCATTTCCATTTAATCTTGCATTATTGTACTTGTTATACTCAACACTGCCCGATTTACCATCATCATATTCCTGCTTACAAGTCTCCAGATTATCTTTACCATCTGTAGAGTTATGATTCCATGTATAAGACTTTGCAGATTTCCATGTATAGTAGAATGGAGAAACCTGATGTACACCATGGTTAATAAATTCGTTGGTACGGCATGCAACCTCTGCATACATATAGAAATTATCATTACCAGCTGCTTTTGCTTTTTCTAAGAAACCTGGAATAAATACTTCATTCATAGTTAATCTTGAAATATGTTTTACCGTGTCAATACGGAATGCATCTACACCCATATTGATATAATTTCCATAAGTATCTAATAAATAATTATAGACTGTTGGGAGTTCTGTATTTAATTCCATACAGTCACCTGCAAACTGACCAGTTGTTACAGTGAAGTCTTCCCAGCCAATATCAACCTTTTTACGATAAATCATATCATCAGATTTCATCCACTGGTCTCTCGACTGATACTGATAACTTGGTCCATTTTGTGTATCACTAAGTGCTGCATCATAGTCATTGAACTTTCCACTGCTAACAGTACTTATAAATTCATTCAATTTACTTCTTGCAGAATCCTTTGGTGTAGTTTTAATTGAGTTACCACTTACACCTTTATCCAGTGTATATTCTCTGTCCATCATTGGGAATAATTCTTCCTCACCATAATTACCAGTATGTTGCAATACAATATCTTGAATAATCTTCATGCCACGTTTATGTGCTTCATTAATCAAATCCTGATAGCTTGCCCCATCCGATTCCAATCTGGGATCTACCTTTGCAAAGTTCATTGCATGGTATCCATGAAAATCATATCCTGATGCATTTTCTACAACAGGAGTAATCCATACTGCAGAAAAACCTAGTGCTTTAATATAATCTAGTTTCTCTATAAGACCTTTAAAGTCACCTCTCCATGCTGGGTCATTATCACCATTACCAACCTCTGCATCGTGATCCGAGTGAATATTATTAGAAGAATCTCCATCATAAAAACGTGCTGTCATAATAAAGTAAATACTTTCTTCTCTAAAATCGTTGTGATCACCTTGTACTGGAGTTGGATTCACAGTAGTATTACTCAAATCTTTCTTACTCCATTTTCCGTTTTTATACCACCATTCTCCTGCTTTTGCAGTTAAATCCTCAGTCTGTGTACTTCCAATGTTAAATAAAACATTTACTTTTGAAACATCTGGTATTTCATAAGAATACCAATTTTCTTTCTCTTTTGTCATTGCAACTCCAGGCCATGCGGTTTCAATATCCTCTGGCAAAGCATTCCAATAATAAAGGTTTGGAATATCATTTTCCGAATAACAGTGTACTGTTACTTTATTTTCTGTTGCATTTACCTGACTGGAAAGAGAAATTACTTCTTTCTCCTTAGAAGAATTATTCTGGGCATCCTGAGCAGTTTTTACGTTTTTGCTATCTTCTGCCACCGCAGTCCCTGCATCTGGGTTCTCTGTGTACCAGTGCAAACCATCGAACCACCATTCCCCACTTTCCCGGTTGGCACTGGTGGACTGGTAATCCTTTGTCGGGATATTCAAAGTAATATCTGCACTATTTGCATCTGCAATTGTATATGTATACCATCCATTTCCTTCATCCTTCATAGGTACGCCCGGATAATTCATTGTTGCTTGTCTGGAACCATTTACATTTTCATAATACAGATGAGGTATATCACCAGACCATTTAAAATGTATGGTTACCTCTGCTGCCTGTACCACATCATTGCTTCGGATAACAGTAAATACCAAGCCTGTGGTAACAACAACTATCAGCAGTAAAATTGCTGCTAATCTTTTCTTCCATCTTGCCATTTGTTTACTCCTTTCATTCATATTAATACCCCTAACAGGTATACTTTTTTGTGTCTATTCAGAATATATAATAAATAAGATTCTTGAATAGTGATTATTTATTTACAATTTTATTATACACTTATTACAAATTATAGACAATGTTATTGTATCTGTTATAATCCACATATTTTTACTTCATTTATTTTGCATAATGCACAAAAAACTTTTTTTCTTGGTTAGATTACTAAAATTTCACTTTTCGTGTAGTTTTTAATTTGTAAAAATAATTTTTTGGGATTGGATTTTTTTAATCTATCATCAAAAAATACATTAATTTTTTATTAACTTTTAGTCATAATATCCAATATTATCCAATATTTCACTTTTATATTTCTTCTAAATAATTAAGTAAATATACAATTTTCACTTGTTTTTCATGATATGGTTATGAAAATTTACTATAATTTTATTTTTTATCCAGTTATTTACACAGAGATTAAAAAAGTGCTATATGGCACTAATAATTAAAGTTGCATAACTTAACGAAATGTGATATTTTATATATATGAAGTACAGAGATACGAGAAATCTCGTATCTAGTACATCTAGTACAAAGGAGATAAATTATGAAATCAACAGGTATTGTGAGAAAGTTAGACGAACTTGGTCGTATTACACTTCCCATTGAATTAAGAAGAACACTTAATGTTTCAGAAAAGGATGCATTAGAAATTTTTGTTGAGAAGGATCAGATTATTTTAACCAAATACGAACCAACCTGTATTTTCACAGGAGAAACAGAAGAATTGATTGAATATCAGGGAAAGAAAGTATCTAAAAAAACAATTAAAGAACTAGCGAAGCTTGCTGAATTAACAGAAGCTGATTTATAGTTTTAATTTGCCAGTTTTCCTTTATAAATACTATACTCCCATAGTATTTATAAATTTTGTTATACTCCCTCTCATTTTAGGCACATAAGCACCTCCCCTCAGCTTATGTGCCGTTTTTCATGTCAACATATTAACTAAACTTACATGCTGCCTTTGGCAGCAGCACCATAAATGAAAGTGTCGGTTACTCCGCACTACGTGTTCTCGTAACCGCCTAATGTGTATTCGCAGTCCGAGCTATCGCTCTTCTTGCTCATACACATCAGGTTATACGATAGGTATAGCAATTGGTCTTTGTGCAAGCACAAACCAATTGCTATATCTATCGATAACTCTTTCACAGTAAATAAGAAAGGATATACCTATGATTGGGAAATTATTTTTATGTGCTACACCAATTGGAAACTTGGATGACATTACTCTTCGGGTTTTAGACACATTAAAAACTGTAGATTTAATAGCGGCAGAAGACACCAGACATAGTATCAAGTTATTAAATCATTTTGATATTAAAGTTCCAATGACAAGTTACCATGAATTTAACAAAATAGAAAAAGCAAAAATACTGGTAGACAAGATGCTTCATGGTACAAATATTGCCTTAATTACGGATGCCGGAACTCCTGGTATATCCGATCCTGGTGAGGAAATTGTCCGGCAAGCATACGATGCAGGTATAGAAGTAACCTCTCTTCCTGGACCTGCTGCTTGTATTACAGCACTTACCATGTCAGGACTTCCAACCAGAAGATTTGCATTTGAAGCTTTTTTACCTACAGACAAAAAAGAACGTGCTATGATACAGCAAGAATTAGCAGAAGAAACCCGTACCATTATTCTATATGAAGCTCCTCATCGTTTACAAAAAACTCTACAGGAACTTTTTGAAATTCTTGGCAATCGAAATATTACTCTTTGTAAGGAACTTACCAAACGCCACGAAAATGCCTTTCGTACTACATTGGAAAAAGCAATTTCTTATTATGAAATAAATGAACCAAAGGGCGAATATGTTCTTATAATTCAAGGTAAAAGTCACCAAGAAATTATCCAAGAACAACAGGCACAGTGGAATGATATTTCCATTGAAGAACATTTACAGATTTACCTAGAAAAAAACATGTCAAAAAAAGATGCTATGAAAGCAGTTGCAAAAGATAGAGGAATTTCAAAAAGAGATGTTTATCAGGCATTGCTTTAAATGGAAAAGGTGTTACTGTCATATTGTAACACCTTTTCCTTTGTTAATATCCATAGATATCATATATTTCATCCATGTATACACCTGGTTCTTTGTATATAATCAAAGGTTTCTCCACTTTTATCATTGCTTTTCCACCTTTGACAGCTTCCAGAAGAACCATGTTAGGTTCTTTGTCTACAAAAGGATAGACCAATTTCATCCGCTTAGGCTCCAACTTATATTGGGATAACACCCGGATAATCTCGGCAAGACGGAAAGGTCTGTGAACCATATAAAACCGTCCTCCCGGTCTCAGTACTTTTGCTCCTTCCCGTATTACATCTTCTAGAGAGCAAAGTATTTCATGCCTTGCTATTGCCTTTGGCAAATCTGGATTTTTTAATCCATGTTGATCATTCATATAAGGAGGGTTTGTAGTCACCACATCAAAAACTGCTGATCCAAATATCTTAGAAGCCTCCTTGATATCTCCTGTTACTATATCAATTTTATCCTGCAAATCATTTAACTGTACGCTCCTTCTTGCCATGTCTGCACTTTCTTCCTGTATCTCCAGAGCAGAAAAATGTTTACCTGGGGTCTTTGCTTCCAAAAGAATAGGGATAATACCAGTTCCTGTCCCCAAATCCAGTGTCAGTTCCCCTTCCTTTACAACTACAAAACCAGATAACAAAACAGCATCCATTCCAAAACAAAATTTCTTTGGATTCTGTATAATCTTATAATTGTTTCGTTGTAAATCATCTAGTCTTTCCTCTTCATACAATATTACTTTCATAGATTCAATCCTTAATCGTAACTGTTCAGAACCATAAATAGTTACCCTTAATCTAAATTTGACTTTTCTGTTTTGTCCATCTTTTCCAAGCGTTCCAATTCTTTCATTGCTTTATTGTCCTTTTCTGTATGTTCCCTTCTTTTTCTTGGTTTAAACTTTAGATCATCAACATGATACTCCCTGACTTCTTTCTCATCATTTTCCAAAGTTACTACAACCTTTACAAGCTGTTTCAAGACACTAATACTTTGCACATCCCCTTTTATGCCTTCTGGAGTAATCACAGTATCACCCATATTAGGAAGTTTGCTGTTCAATTCCTCATAGGCCTCTTCCTCATTATTCAAACAACACATCAACCGTCCGCAAACACCTGAAATCTTGGTTGGATTCAAGGATAAATTCTGTTCCTTCGCCATTTTAATGGAAACTGGAACAAAATCAGACAAATAAGTATGGCAGCAAAGTGGTCTTCCACAAATTCCAATTCCACCTAATATCTTTGTTTCATCACGTACTCCAATCTGCCTTAATTCAATGCGGGTTTTAAATACTGCTGCCAGATCTTTTACTAATTCACGAAAATCAATTCTCCCATCTGCAGTAAAATAAAACATAATTTTGTTATTATCAAAAGTATACTCTGTATCAATCAATTTCATACCCAGCTTGTGATTTGCAATCTTTTCCAGGCAAATTTCAAAAGCCTTCTTTTCTTTTTCGTGATTCTTTCTTTCAACCTCATCATCTGCTTCTGTTGCAATACGGATTACAGTCCTTAAGGGTTGTACTATCTCAGATTCTGGGATCTCTTTTGGTCCTAATACAACTGTACCATACTCCACACCTCTTACAGTTTCCACAATGACATGATCTTGTTTTTCTATTTTTAATTTTCCGGGACTAAAATAATAAATCTTTCCTGTTTTGCGAAATCTTACACCAATTATTGTTACCACATTTGCCTCCATTCTATGTCAAACCCTACTTCTCTTTCATTACAAAAATCATTAATTCCATGGCAGTGTCAAAATTTACATTTGCTTTTAAACGTACCTTTGCCTTTTCCACCGCCTGTATAACATTCTCAATTGCCTCATATTCTTTCTTGCTTGCCTGTTTTGAAATACTGTGTAATTCATCTGCAAACAATAATCCATTTGGATCACGGGTTACTTTAAAAAGTAAAACATCCCTGTACCACAAAAGAATCAAATCCAGATAATCATAAATATCTTTTTTCTTCTCTGAAAGACCTTTTACAAACTGCATAATCTCATAAGTTTTCATTTCATCCACATGCTTTAAAATGTGCAGAGTATCCTTCTTTAATTCTATAAATTCATCACTGGATGCATAACGAATTGCTTTTCCCACATTACCCTGTGAAAAATTGGCACTAAGCTCAGCCTGATAATCCGGAATACTATGTTGTTCCATAAGAAACTTCTTAATTAATGGTGGAGATACCGGCTTTAACTGTAATAAAACACATCTGGATAAAATTGTTGGCAGGAAACGGTTGCTATTTTCAGTTAATAAAATTACAACTGCATAATGTGGTGGCTCTTCTATGGTTTTCAGCAAGGCATTCTGTGCCTGCTCTGTCATTTTTTCGCCTTCTGGAATAATATATATCTTATATGGACTGCTATAAGGCTTAATTGCAATGTCATTGTTTACCTGGTTACGAATATCATCTACACCAATACTCGCCTTTTCATGGGTAACCCACCGTATGTCTGGATGGTTACCACTTTCTGCCTGCATACAGGATTTACATTTTCCACAAGGTGTTTCCCCTTTTTCCTCACATTGCAAGGTTGCTGCAAAAATACCTGCCATCATTTTCTTTCCATATCCTTTTTCTCCAGCAAAAATATAAGCATGGGAAAGCTTGTCTTCTTTTATCCCTTTCTGTAGGTAATCTATTACATCTTTATGCCCAACTATCTGATTAAAATTCATAATTTCCAACTCCTTTTCCCTAAGTTAAAATGTCCAAGAGCAGACCACATATCTCATCAATTTTGCTTAGAATCATTAAATGATCTTTCTCATCCTTTATCAATTCCGCAGCCAGTTCATCCAGATTCTGGTTTACCAATTTTACAATACCATAAACCCGGTGTCTGCCCCGCTTATCCAGAAAGTTCTCTCTGCTAAACTTATGGGAACGGCTGATAATCTCGTTCATAAATCCTTGCACCAACATACGATATCTTTTCATATCCCTAATATCCATACGTTTTCCAAGGCTCTTCCCCTGCTGGGTAATCTCTTCCATCATAACAGTCAGTCTTGCCTGTAAATCTGCCTCTTCAATTTGGCTGGCAAGGGTAAACTTAAAGGTACCATCCGTATTTTGCACCGTTCCTTTTTTGTCTATATCATTGTTTACCTGCTGCATCTGGTTAATTTTTAAATCCATATATATACTCCCTATATTGTAACTTTTCGACAATAACAGTTCAGCCCACAGGCTAAACTGTTACAGAATCGGGCAAGCTTCGCATTTATAATTGCCCAATTCCATTCCTGCTTTAAATATTTTTACGGTCAGTGCAGTAAATGCACAGACCTACCTAGACTGTTACATTCGACCACTTCTTATTTAATATTTTAGAACAAACTGAAGATAAAATCAATCATTACTTACTCTGGATTCTTGACTGTTTTACATTTTTGCACATAGCTTGACAGCAAGTGTCAAGCTTGTGAGTGAACAGTAATACATCTTACAATTTGTTCCATACAGCGATCTATATTTTCATTATCATAAAATGTGTCAATTCCTGCTTTCTCTAATTTTTCTTTGGAGAAATCTTCATCATCTGCTAAATATCTCCGGCACATTTCTGCATACTTTGGTACCTTTTGCCTTCTCTCTCTCTTCAATGCCCTTGTCAACCGTATACCATCCTCCACATAGATATATAATGGTACTACATTATCCTTACCAAAATAGTCCCGGATTTGTTCATAGCCATTTAGTGTATTAATCATCAAATAATTATCCTTGCTATTTTCTTGGGAAAATTGTCCATCGTATGCAGTAAAATAACTCCATACCCCATGAACCGTCTGATAATCTCTGGATTCTATTACTAATTTATTTTCTTTCATTTCCTCAAATTTGTCACGGGAGACAAAATGATACTCCACTCCCTCTTTCTCTTCATGGCGGATTGGTCGTGTAGTATAAGGAACTATTGTCTTTAGTGATATTCGTTTATCATCTAATAATTTCTTATAAATAGTATCCTTTCCTGATGCACTTTTTCCCATTAACACAAACAATTTATTCATTTACCATTACCTCCAGCTGTTCCTCATCCATACCTTTTATCTCAAGTTCTGCCATTTTGCATTTTTCTACAAATGCAATCACTTTCTCACTAATTTTCTCACCAGGCACCAAAAATGGAATTCCTGGCGGATATAAATATAAATAACTTTTGGAAATTCTTCCAAAAGCTTCCCTAAAATTCACCCATTCTCCTTTTGCCAGCTCTGCTTCAAAGGGAATACAAATCTGTTCATTTTGAATAGGAAATTCTATTATAACAGATTCTTTCATTAATTGCTCTATATTATTTCCTAAATTTACTTCCTCCAACTCTCTATCTATTTCTTCCAATGCTTTTATTAACCGTTCAAACCCTTCTTTCCTGTCCATTACACTCGTCATGGCAATTACGTAATATAATGATGCCATTTCTAATTGTAAATGATACTGCTTCTGTAGTCTATCATATAATTCCTGTCCAGACATTAAGTTGTCTGCCACTCCAAATACCAGTTTTCCATCATCATAAGATTTACAGCCTGCTACTCCTTTTTGAGGTTGAAACAGTCTGATATACTTAAATTGTGTAAATTGTTCACGCAATTTATGTAATTCTTCCATATATGTATCAAATGCTTTTTTCCCTTTCTCACTGGCACAATATTTCTGGCACCATTCTATTCCAGCCATCATAATATAAGATGGACTGGAAGTCTGGTAAATGCCTAAGTATTTTCTAAGATTTCTGCGATTTACCATATTTCCTTGTACATGAAGTAATGCAGTTTGTGTATAAGATGGAAGAGTTTTGTGTACGCTCTCTACCACAATATCTGCTCCATACTCCACTGCAGATACTGGAAAATCTTTATGCATTCCAAAATGAGCCCCATGTGCTTGATCCACCATCAAAGGAATTTCATATTTATGAACAATGTTTGTAATTGTTTCAATATCAGAAACAATACCTTCGTAAGTAGGTGAAGTAAGTAAAACCATTTTAATATTTTTGAAAGTTGTCAACATTTTTTCGATTTTTTCGGAAAGATATCCACAATTTATGTAAAAATCTTGATAACTGTGTGGATAAATATACCTTGGAACCAATCCCAATGTGGATATCCCATGATAAACTGCCTTATGACAATTCCTTCCTACTAAAATTTCATCTCCCCGGCTACAGCAAGAGGCAATCCCTGCTAATATTCCACAAGTAGTTCCATTTACCAGATAAAAAGACTCCTCTGCTCTACGAAAATTTGCTATCCTTTTCATAGAATCTGAAAGTATTCCTTTTGCATCATGCAAATTATCAAACCCATCAATTTCTGTAATATCTATTCCATAAGGATTCCAAACAGGAAGTTGTTCTATATTTCTTTTATGCCCTGGCATGTGAAAAGGGTAATAATCCGATTCCTGATATTCCAATAACGATTGATATAAATATTTTTCTTCTATCTTATTATTTTTTTCCATCTATCTCTCCACTCTCATCTAAACTTAATTTTCTACATGGCATATTCTTCTCATAACTATGTATCTGTAAAAATCATTTTAAAAAAGTTTACTTTTGTTTACAACTTTGATACAAATACAGTATATCATATAAGTAACAGTTCAGCCATGCCATTGATATTTAGTCAGAATATAACTGTTCAGAATCATGAACAGTTACGTCAAAATATAAATTATGGCTAAAAGTATTATAATTAGACTGGCAAAATATTCATGTATGGTGTTAAGCATATAAAAGTTTTATAATAGTATTTTAAAATTTCAATAAACAAATCTGGCAAAATTATTGACTTTTCTCTATAAAATATCTATAATGAAATTTGCTTATAACTTTATTAAACAATCGTATCTGTTCAATACCTGAACAGATACGAGATTTTAGCCCATGAAAATTCGCAAAGCGAAGGGCTAAAATCTTGTAAAGCTCGGATTTGTCAAGCAAATCCTCGAGTATGTTCTGAACAGTTACAAACAATTAACATAATAATTACACAATATGCCCTCATAGTTAAATGGATATAATAAACCCCTCCTAAGGGTTAGTTGCAGGTTCGATTCCCGCTGGGGGTGCTTTTTTTATCATAATATAAGTAAGTGAGGGGTTAATTATGAATATGCGAAAAAAATCACCACATAAAATTCTCTTATGTGCAATTCTTATTCCTATTGGAATATTATTTCTAGTTTATCTGGGATTTGCTTTTTATTTTTCCAGTCATTTTTTTTATCATACTACTATTAATGGTATTGATGTTTCTGTTAAAAAAGTTGCGGAAGCAGAAGACCTATTATCAAAAAAGATAAGTAAATATATACTAGAACTAAATGGTCGTGAAGATTTACAAGACTTTATATATGCAGAAGATGTGAAGCTTACATTCGTTTCTAATGGAGAGGTATCTACATATCTTTCTGAACAGAATCCACTTTTGTGGTTTCTTTCTATATGGAATCAAACAGATAAGGAGCTAGGAAAATGTGTTTCCCTAGATGATGATTTATTAGATGAAACCTTACACTCTCTGGTATTCTTCCAAAAAGAAAATATCACAAAACCAAAGAATGCATATATCGATTATGTAAAAGATCAAGGTTATACTTTAGTGCCTGAAATACTAGGTACAACTTTAGACCAAGATTTACTTTATGAGCATGTGAGGGAAGCAATTTTATCTGGTAATACAAAACTTTCTTTGGAAGATTTTTATAAAAATCCAAAGATAACTGCTACTACAGAAAAACTTGTGAATCTCTATGAAAAAGTATCTCTTTATTCTGGTTCTAAAATTACTTACAATTTTGGCAAAAAGTCAGAAGTTGTTGACCATTCTGTTATAAAGGACTGGCTTATCATTAATAAAAAGAAATATTCTGTAAAGATTGATAGCACGAAGACCCGCGAATTTGTAGATTATATTGGGCGTACCTATAATACTTTTGGATCTACCCGTACATTTAAAGGTTCTAATGGACATACAATTTCAGTTTCTGGTGGGGACTATGGATGGCTTCTCAATCGTGAAAAAGAAACGAAAGACTTGATGAAACTTGTTAAAAAGGGGAAATCAACGACTAGAAAACCTGCTTATACTCAATCTGCTGTAACTCATGACAAACAGGATTGGGGCAATACTTATGTGGAAGTAAATTTATCTGTCCAACATTTGTGGTTTTATAAAAATGGAAAACTTATTGTTGATTCGGACTTTGTATCAGGAAATATAGGAAGAGGTAATGGTACACATACTGGAGTTTATGGCGTTACTTACAAAACAAGAGATGCTATTTTGGGTGAAAACTCAGGTGCTGATTACCGTTCTCCAGTTTCATTCTGGATGCCTTTTAATGGTAATGAGGGAATGCATGATGCCAGTTGGCGTAGTAAGTTTGGTGGCAGTATTTACAAAACAAATGGTTCTCATGGATGTGTCAATCTACCATATAGTGCAGCTCAAAAAATTTATAACAATATTGAAGCTGGTGTAGCTGTTGTTGTATTTTATGAGTAATTGAGAATAATAGAATATTAAACAAAGAAAAGCATACAAAGAATAAATTTTTCCTTGTATGCTTTTTTTTATAATTCATTTTGAGATTTGCTATAATTTACTTTTCCCTGCATCCAGATATTTCCTTTAAATCTGGCACCTACCATAGGCATACCCAGTAAATCATTTTTATTAATACAGAGATTAAAAATAAGTTCATTGCAACTTACATCTAACTCATAAATATGTTCCCTTGTAAATGGATTTTCTATTTCCCTCCAGCTAAGAATCGTGGCTATTATTGTATAATTATCTGATTCTGAACCATAAGGTATAAATGTATTCTCCACAATAGAATAAATATCCTCATGTTGTACCCGTCTTGAAACCATAACATAAGCATCTATATCTTCTATCGTCAAACTGTCAATCGCCTCTTGGTTCCCCTGTTTTGCTTCCGCAATCAACCGTTTTCGCTGAGCACTTTCTTCTTTGCTATGTCTCATTTGTCTTTCATTCTGCTCTATTCCCAAAATAATTTTTCCTTCTTTGGATAATGCAGCAAGAGAAACCTGACCTTCTCTGACAACTCCTTCTATCATTTTACCTTTTGAGATAAATTGTGCCATATTTTGTAAATAAAAAATCAAAGAAACACCTAACCGCATATCTTCACACATGCCTGTATAAGCATCGGTATCCACTCTTTTATTTATGTTTACATCCTCAATTACAGTAATATATTTCCCCTTACAATAGGGAAAATAGTGTCCTAAGTAAAAGAAACCTCTTTCATCATATTCGCCTACTATTCCAATTCCCATGTTCTTCATAAAGTCTCTTTTCATCTCACACAAAACTACTTTATTTAACATGGGAGTATTACTCTTTTCAGAAGGCTGTTCCATTACAATTCCAAGAATTTTCTCAAAGTCTGAACGATTCTTTACATTACTAAAACCAATCGCACGGAGATAACTATGCATATTCACCACCTCCTTTGATGCAAAATCCCCTTGTATAGATTAACAGTTATTGTTCACACCTACGTTGCTAACAGTAACTGAATCCAGCCTATTTATAATTCGCCTTGGGCGAGAGGCTGGATTCTTGGCTGTTCTATGTTCTTGGCACATAGCTTGACAGCAAGTGTCAAGCTTGTGAGTGAATAGTAATGATTAAAGTTATACACAAGGGGATTCTCTTGTGATTATTTTTTTTCAATTACACTTCTTCCCTGCATATAAGGTCTTAATGCTTCTGGGATTACCACACTGCCATCTTCCTGTTGGAAATTCTCTAAAATTGCTGCTGTGGTTCTTCCAATTGCAACACCACTACCATTCAATGTATGAACAAATTGTGCTTTATCTTTCACATTATCTTTATATTTGATGTTTGCACGTCTTGCTTGAAATGCTTCAAAATTAGAACAACTTGAAATCTCTACATATCTTCCATAACTTGGCATCCATACTTCTATATCATATTTCATAGCTGCGGTAAATCCTAAATCACCCATACAAATTTTTACCACACGATAAGGTAATCCTAAAATCTGTAAAACTTCTTCTGCATCATGGGTTAATTTTTCTAATTCTGCATAAGAATCTTCTGGCTTTGCAAACTCTACTAACTCTACTTTATTAAACTGATGCTGACGGATTAAACCTCTGGTATCACGTCCTGCTGATCCCGCTTCTGCACGGAAACAAGCAGTATATGCACAATGTTTAATTGGAAGATTTGCTCCCTCTAAAATAGTATCACGATACATATTAGTTACTGGTACTTCTGCTGTTGGTACTAAAAAGTATTCCTTTCCATCTCCAGATACCTTGTAAGCATCTTCTTCAAATTTTGGTAATTGACCTGTTCCTGTCATACTTTCCCTGCTTACCATAAATGGAGGAAATACTTCTTCATACCCCTGTTTCTCATGAACATCTAAAAAGAAATTCATAATTGCACGTTCTAATTTTGCACCCATACCTTTATAGAAGGTAAATCTTGCACCTGTTGTTTTTGCAGCCATCTCTGGATCTAAAATATCCAAATCTTTTCCAATATCCCAATGTGCTTTTGCTTCAAAACCAAACTGTGTTGGCTCACCAAATTTGCGAATTTCTACATTATCTTCATCTGTTTTTCCTGCTGGAACAGATTCATGAGGAATATTTGGAATAGTAAGCATCCATGCATCCAATTGGGCATCTACTTCACGCACCTGTGCATCCAATTCTTTAATCTTTTCTGATAATTTTTTCATTTCTTCAAAAACAGGTGCCACATCTTTTCCTTCCTTTTTCATGATTGGTACTTGTTTTGAAACTTTATTCTGTTCACTTTTTAATGCTTCTACTTCTCCAAGAAGATTTCTTCTCTTTTCATCTAACTCTTTAAACTGGCTTAAATCAAATTCTTCATTTCTTGTTGATAACGCCTTTTCTACCTCTTCAAAATTACTTCTTAAAAGTTTAATATCTAACATTTCGTCATGTTCCTCCTTCATTATCCGTAACAGGTCAGCCTTCCAGCTGAACTGTTACGGAATTGGGCAAGCTTCGCATGTAAATTGCCCAATTCCCTTTCCTGTTTTAATTGTTTATACGGTCTGCACAGCGGAGTGTGCAGACCTACCTGAACTGTTACCATTATCCTTCAAAAATTATATCGCAAACCGGCTTGTCTTTCAAGCTATAACTGCTATTTATTCCATTATGTAACTGTTCAGAACCATGAACAGTTACTCCACTGTATCTTTAATAAATAAGCTAAGTTCTTTTAATAAATCCTTTTCTATCCAGTCTTCATATTTATTTCCTTGTGAATTTTTTAACATTCTGATAACCGGTCTGGTGGGATATCCTTTATTTTGTCTGTATACAATTCCAATTTCATTTGTACTGGTTACTACAATAGTACCAGTGGGATAGGCAGCTACCACTTGATTAAAGCACTTTGTTATTTGTTCATCAAACATTTTTCCACTATTTGCACTAATATACTCCATTGCTTCATGAACCTTCATTTTTTCTCCAAAAATACCATAAATCATTCGGTCAAAGGCATCACAAACTGCTACTATTTTTGATCCGGTTTTAATCCGGTCTCCCTCAATATGCATTGGATATCCGCTTCCATCTATATGTTCATGATGATGAAAAATAATTTCTTTTGCAATGCCCGAAAGCCAGCCTTCTTTTTCTACTGCTGTATATCCATGAACTACATGCATGCGAAGTTCTTTTTTTTCCTCATCGGTAAAATCCTTATAACTTTTTTCTTTAATATTTGTATTGACATAATTATAACCAATATCATGTAGTAAGGCACCTATAGCAATTTCTCTTACTTTGTTTTTACTAATTTTCATTTTTAATGCAATAAATACTGCCAAAGCAGCTACATTTATGGAATGTGAATAAGCACTCTCTGCTTTTTGCCTTACCCCACTTACATTAAACATAATATCCTTATCATTTAACAAATCAGAAATAATTTCCTGGGCAACTTCTTTCATTGCTTCTAACTCATTACTGCCACTACAAGTAAATTTATCCAGTGTTTCTTGTACCTCTTTTTGACATTGTTCCTTAATCATAATTTCTGTAATATCTTCTTTTCTTATGCCCTTTGCGTACTCATCTTCTACATAAATATAGGTTATCCCTAAATCAATTAATCTATGTATATATTCTTTTCTTAATACTATCCCTGCGGACATCAATACTGTATCAAATTCTGTCATAATATCTTGAGCCAGTATCTCATCCCCCTTTATATTCTTCAATGCTACTTTTCTCAAAAAATTAATTACACCTCCAAACATACCTTAGTATAACTAACATACATTTTTCTGAAAAACGCCTTGCCAATGGAAAATTTGCATGGTTCAGGATACAATGGTATATGTACAAATTGCATGGCTAAACTGTTACATAAGAAAACTATTCAGGTGGAAACACGCATTTACTGCGTGTTTCACGAGGTTTACCTAATAAAATATGAATAATACAGCATACTAAATGTACTGAATATTAAGAATGATTGCCTATTGCCATATCAATTGCCTGCTTTTCTTCTTCTGCTAATATTACAGAGCATTCTCCATTTTCCACCTCTTTAATATAGGTATAGCAGCCTTCTCTTGTACTATGCATACAATTAATTAAAAATCCGTTATTTTTATCATCTAGCAATGCCAATGAAAAACTTAACTTTCCACCCATTTCATGAAATGCATCATACTTTACAATACCAATTTTTTGATATGCAGTTAAAAGAGTTTCCTCTATTGTTGCTAATCGTTGGTCAGTTTTTTTTGCTTTTGCAATTAATGCATCCATTGTATCAAATTTTTTTGTAAATGCCTGCTCAAGGCTTACTCCATCTGTATCTTTCATGAATGCATCATATCTTTTGTTTAGTTTACTGTTTTTACAAAATAACACAATAACGAGTATCAATAACAATAAGGAAAACACAATACTTCCTATCAATACATACCCCATATCTAAACCTATCATTTCAAATAAACTCATAAACTACACCACTCCTCTTTTTTAGTTTCTTATTTACCTTCTACAGACATAAGTAATTCGATAATACGATCCAATTCATCTTGAGAATAATATTCTATTTCTATTCTACCCTTTTTCTTTGATTTAGCCTGAATAGAAACCTTAGTACCAATAATTTCCTTTATTTTTTCTTCTAAATCACGGTAGAAAATACTATCATCTTTTTTCGTTTTTTCTTGTGTTTTTTCTTCATCTTTTTTTAACAAAGCCCGGACTAATTTTTCTGTTTCCCTGACACTTAATTTTTCATCCATAATTCTATGAGCAATTGTTTCTTGCTGCTGTGAATCTTCTATTGGAAGAAGGGTTCTGGCATGTCCACTACTAATTAATTCATCAATTAGCATTGTCTGTACTTGTGGACATAACTTTAATAATCTCAAAGAATTTGTAATTGCTGACCTACTCTTTGACACTCTTTCAGCTAATTCATCCTGTTTTAATTTAAATTCTGTTATTAGCCTTTGGTACGCTTGTGCCTCTTCAATTGGATTCAGATCTTCTCGTTGAATATTTTCTATTAAAGCAATTTCAAGCATTTCTTGTGAAGTGTATTCTTTGATAATAGCAGGAACTTCTTTTAACCCTGCTAATCTTGCAGCTCTCCACCTTCGTTCTCCGGCAATAATTTCATAATATTTTCCTTTTTTTTGTAACAATAAAGGTTGTAAAATTCCATATTGTTTAATGGATTCTGCTAACTCATGAAGGGAATCCTCATTAAAATTTCTTCTAGGCTGTTCACTATTTGGTTCAATTTCACTAATTTTAATTAATGTTTCACGTGAAACATTTTCTTCTTTTTTTTCAATTTTTTCTTTCGGCTCAGATGTTGTTAATTTTTTAGGTATCATAGAATCTAAGCCTTTTCCTAATCCTCTTTTTGGACTTGCCATAATTTTATTAAGCCTTTCCTTTCTTTTATTATAACTGTTCAGAACCATGAACAGTTACGTTTAAGCCCATAATAATTCGCCTTCGGCGAAGGGGCTTAAACATTGTAAAATTTACCCTGAAAGTCCTGACAAACGGCTATGTTTTGTGCAAGCTTGCTTGCAAAGAAATATAGACATTTGGCTGGCTAAACTGTATGAGTATGTAGGGTGACAGCCCGGAATACGAATACAGTTAGTGATTGCGGGAGTGCATAGCACATAGCAATCAACTTTCATTTTTCTTACGAAACACACAGTTAATGCGTGTTTCTACCTAAATAGTTACCTTTTATTATAAATAATCATGCCACCTTTAGTACATGACTCTTATTTTGGATTTTAAGCTTCTATATTTTCATCTCTCTCGATTACCTCCTCTGCTAAATCCCGATAAGCTTCTGCTCCTGCAGATTTGGAATCATATAAGGTAATTGGTTTTCCATGACTAGGTGCTTCTGCCAATCTTACATTTCTAGGAATAATAGATTTATAAACTGCCTGATTTAAGTTTTCTTTTACATTTTCCACTACTTGCAAGGATAAATTTGTTCTGGCATCAAACATAGTAAATACCACTCCCTCAATTTCCAAGTTTGGATTTAATCTATCCCGAACAAGGTTAATGGTATGTATTAACTGTGACAGACCTTCTAACGCAAAATATTCACATTGAATTGGAACTAAAACCGTATCTGCTGTAGTCATGGCATTTACGGTCAAAGTATTTAAGGATGGAGGACAATCAATAATTACAAAATCATATTTATCTCTTACTTCCTCCACATACTTTCTCAAAATAAATTCTTTATTGTCCAAACCAATAAGTTCTATTTCTGCACCTGCCAGATTTACATTAGAGGGAATAATGGATAGATTCTCAATTACTTCTTCTACCCTACACTCTTCCAGAGAACATTCCTCCAGAATCAATTCATATATTGTATTTTCTATGTTATTCTTGTCAATTCCTAATGCACTAGACATATTTCCTTGTGGATCCATATCAATTGCAAGAACTCTCTTTCCTTTTTCTGCCAAACATGCAGATAAATTGGTTGCAGTAGTAGTTTTTCCTACACCACCTTTTTGATTCGCAATTGCAATAATTCTACCCATAATATTCCTCTTTTCTCTTTATTATTAGTCTTTATCTTAACAGTTCAGTCGGGGGGCTGACCTGTTACTAGTCAATTTTCAATTTCTTTATTCTGGTATTGACCTATCACTGCCAAATATGCATAAATACTTTCTTCTGATCCTAATTCATATCTTTTCATACATCTTATAACAGGCCAGATTGTTGAACCATTGTTAAACCGGATAGTTATTTTTATTTCACCCTCTGGATCGTCATCATCAGTAATCCATTCACCACCATATAATTTTATAGCAGTTTGTCCCACATAAGATCCTAAAGCAAATAGTATTTGTCCCCGGTTTTTTGATAAAATTCCAGTTGGAGTATTTTGTTCATCAAAGAAACGATCTATTTCTTTCATGCTATCTAAACTGTAGTCAGCTTTATACCCTGATGAATTTAAAGCCTTTACAACCCAATCGGAAGAACTTAATATGTCTTCTTTAAGTGTGGTTTCTTCTGTATGATCTTCTTTTACTGATTTTTTGCCTAATACTTTACTAATTAATCCCATACATTATCCTCCTGTTAAAATTTTGTAACTGTTCAGAACCATGAACAATTACGTTTATGCCCATAAATATTCACCTTCGGCGAAGGGCTTAAACATTGCAGAATTTACCTTTTTTATTATCCTCTTATAAGCAAAAACAAACATATTATGAGGCTATAAACAAAATTAGTCGTAACTGTTCAGAACCATGAACAGTTACGTTTAAGCCCATGAAAATTCGCCTTCGGCGAAGGGGCTTAAACATTACATAATCTACTTTTTCTTACGAAACACGCAGTAAATGCGTGTTTCTACCTGAATAGTTACAATTAGTCATAAAATTTTCATACTATTAAGGTTAAGTCTATTAATTATTAATTGGAGAAATAACAGGTTTCCCCTCCCTGTCAAGTAATGGTGTTAATCCACCTGCATTGCCGCTCGCATGAAATACATAATTCACACCTGTTTCTTTATCTACCCAAATCTCCATTACATTCGCTGCTCCTTGTGAATATACTTTCTCAAATCTATTCTTTGACATTTTTCTAATCCTCCATAAATCTAGATTTCATATTCCATAAATATTTGGTACTCTTATGACAGCTTATTTGGTCAATCTTGCTGACATAATACATGTTCTGCTTCCTTTATAGCCTCATAATATGTTTGTTTTAACTTTATTATCTTATTTTTAAACAATAAAGTATACTGGTTTCTATCTAACTCAACCTTTCCAATTACTTCATCACCTATGCAAAAATAATATGGTGTTACAGGTCCATATCCATATTCACATTCATTATGAACTTGATGCCTGCATTTTGGACAATAAATAGTAAAATTAGCACGTAATGTATATTCAAATTCCTTATTACATACATTGCAGTGGACTTTTCTTTTTCTTTCCATTTTTCTTTTCCTCTTTACATTCACTTTCAAAAAGTGTTTTTATTATATAGGGAGGAGGGAACGGCATTTTATTCAACATTGCATAACGAAGTTCATTCCATTTTGTATCATTCATATAACTGCATAAGTTTCTTTGTTTAACAAATTTAAATGCTTCTGCTTTTAAATTCTTAGACATGCATTATTCCTCCGTCAACTACCTATTCTGTAAAGTAGAATTTACCACTCATCCTTTGCTTCAAAATTTTTATAGTATACTATAAAATTTTTAATAATTTTTTTGCGTGAACTGACAAATTCAGTTTCCATCCCACCATTCTTTAAACTATCTACCCATTCGCCATCAATCATACATTCAACATCCATATTAATACTATACTTTGCTTTCTCAATTAATGGGACATCTGTGATATCTCCAATACAGAATAGGTATCCACAAAGTAATCTTATATATTCAGAACTGCCTGGCTGAAAATTTTCTATTTCCTCTTCAAGCAGTTTTCGAATTTCATTTTTTGAAATAAACTTAAAATCAAAGCCATATTTTTTTATTAATTCTTCTGCTCTTTTTTCATTGGTCATATTTTTCTCCTGTCTCTGTCTGATCCAATCTCATTTATTATTGTTTTTCCATTGATTTAAAAATTTCTGGATGAAATCACAGGGTATCATAACACCATATTTAAACCTTCCTAAAAAATCTGTTGCTCCTCCAATATTTATACCAACAATCTCCATATTATTATTAAGTACCACACTTCCACTACTTCCAGATGCTACATAAGCATTATGTTTTAATGTTTTAACTGGAATTCTTCCATCTAAACTATCAAAAACAAAATTTTCTCTTGACTTAACTTTACCAAATGCTATATTAAATTTTTCCCCATTGGGATTTCCAATTGTACAAATATGATTTCCAAATTTAGGAACGGTATTAGATATATTTAATACAGTTAAATCTTTTTCACTATGGAAACTTATAACTGCAAGATCATATTCTTCATCATAGTATAAAATCGTCCCTTTACTAAACTGGCTATAATATCCTGATAGTGATGTGTGGTTCTTCTTTTGTCTACTGTATTCTTTATATGTTGGTTCTCCATAAGGTATAACTATATACTCTGTATTGTTTTCATCATCCACAACATGACAAGCAGTTAATGCATAATAAATAGTTCCCTCACGATAGAAGATCCCCCCACTAGCACCAACACCATAAGATATGTGTTCAACATTATCAGACTCTTTATGCATTGATACATCTATTATGTTTATGTTTCCTAACATAACATCTTCTGTTAAACACTTTTTCAGTTCTTCATATACTCTTGATTTACACTGTTTCTCATATATTTCAGGAAAAATAAAAAGACTAAAACAACCAATTAAAAAGATATAAAAAAATATTATAAATCCCTTTTTGCTTAATATCCTTTGTTTCATATTATTTTTATCTTTTTTTACTAATTTCATTTTATTTTATTTTAACTCCATAC